>NZ_JACJSM010000034.1 GCF_014698145.1 Oscillatoria sp. FACHB-1406
TTTCCCAAAATGGCAGTTGAGATTGGGATTGGATTCTAAAAAGAGCGAAAAACCTCGCTATCAGAGCGTGAGAAACCGAGGCAGAGCTATGTCGCACAGAGGGCTACTATTTGTCGTGCGGAATGTGGGTTGGATTTATGTTTGAAGTCTTATCGAATCATTTTTTAGCATGATTTCTCGGCTTGAGCTTATCGAATTGTTCTGAGTGGTGCGATGTGCGGTTTGTTCTGGGAGGGGCAGCACACTGAATGGGGTTGTGTTAGGCATGGGTCGTTTCCTCATGCTTGCGTACTGATTACCAGTGTACTTTGCCTAAATGAAAACATTAAGCCCTAATTAGTATTAGAAACCTTCGCGATCGCACTGCTGTAATCATGAGGAGTATCGATATCAATGATTCCTTGAGGGAACGAAACTCGTGCAACTTGTCGAATATACTTTTGAATGATTTTTCTCGCACCCATATCGCCACTGAGGGCAGTTAGTTGAGTAAAAAAAGAGCGATCGAATAAAGCAGGAACGCCTATAACTTGAGTATATTCTGAAGCAACAATAGGCGCAGAAGTTGTTCGATAAACGTCAATTAGTTGCTCAATTAAATGAGGAGATACAAAAGGTTGGTCGCACAACATTAATATCGCTGCTTCCGTTTGAGAATAGCTTCTACTTAGGGTTTCTATTCCCATCCGAATTGACGTACCCATTCCCTGATGCCAAAGTGGATTTTCAATCGTTTTTACCGATGCAGCTATCTCTGGTTTAATGCGATCGCAATAGGCTCCAAGAACAACAATAACGGGATGACAAACCGATGCAGTTGCTACCTCAACGGCGTGTTGAATCAAACTTCGTCCGTTATATTCGAGCAGTTGTTTTGCTTTTCCCATACGGGTTGAAGCCCCCGCAGCTAGGATGATAATTGCGATGGATGATTCCTTTTTTCTCACGGGCTGAGCAGTAGAAAGCGTCATAAAGTAGAAACATAATGCTCTTTTAATATATCGACTGGCGAAACTTTAACGGTCAGTTTTTGATGAATAGAACCCTTACGGTCTTTCAACATCCCGCCACAACGATTTGATAAGACAGCTTGAATTTCTGCAATAATTGCGATCGCAATCTCTTGAGGTGTCTCTGCACCAATATCGAGTCCGACTGGAAAATATAATTTATCTAACTGTTCTTTTGAATGATGGATCTGTTGCAGTATTTCGTTAGTGCGCTGTTTCGCTCCTAAAATTCCTATGTACTTTACCGAAGAAGGCAACAACATTTTTAAAATTTCGAGGTCGTCGAAGTAATTATGAGTCATCACCACAGCAACGGTATCTAAATCGATACTGACTTGCTTATCAAGCATTTCTCGACGGGTAAGAATGACACGATCTGCCATCAAAAAGCGATCGCGGGTTACTTCATTCGCCCTACAATCGACGACTGTAACCTGCCAGCCTAATGCTTTGGCAAATTGTACGATAGAAATCGCATCGCTTCCCGCGCCAAAGATAATCAGTGGTGTCGGCGGATGAATGACTTCTATAAAGACTTCTATACTACCACCAGGAAGTTGATATTGATTGATGTTCGATTGTTGAGCGTGAAGGGCAGATTTCGCCTCGTAGACGAGAGTCTGCCATAAATTTGGGTCTTCGATATCGCTGGAGATAGAACCATCTGAAGCCAGCATCAATCTAGCACCGATCGCAATTTCAACCGAACCTTCAACCTTAAAAACAGTTGCAATAACGCCTCGCTGTCTTTTATTGAAACATTGTTGTATAAAAGGTAATGGATTGAGCGAGCGAGCGAGACGTTCGATGAGAACTTGCACTACACCATTACAACCGATACCAAATCCCCAAATAATATCTTCATCAGCCGTAGTATCGTAAGTGACAACAATCGGTCTGCCAGATGGCATTCTTTGGCGAGTATGTTCGAGAACATCGTTTTCCAAACAGCCGCCGCTAATCGCTCCTACCATTTGCCCCGTACTCGTCATTAACATACGGGCACCAGGTCGCCGATAAGTCGAACCTTGAGTATTGACAATTGTAGCTAAATATGAGTCCTCCTTTTTTTGCTGACATTCCTCAAAGACTTTCAGAATTGCTTGTAATTCGTTCATAAAAGCTTATCGGGTGTGATGGGCAAATCGCGAATTCGCTTGCCCGTGGCATGATAAACCGCATTGGCAACAGCCGCCGCGACCCCAGTAATGCCAATTTCTCCTACGCCACGAGCGCCTACAGGATTGAATTTGAGATCGGGTTTGCCGACAAATGCCACATCGATGCGAGGAATATCGGCATGAGAAGCAACATGATAGGTTGCCAAGTCGTAAACGACCGGATTGCCCAAATTGGGATCGAGTTCGCCTTCTTCCATCAAAGCGTGACTGATGCCCATAATGATTCCACCCCGCACTTGACTCGCCGCCGTTTTGACGTTGATAACGCGCCCTATATCCATGACGGAGAGCCAGCGCGTAACCCGCAAGCGTCCGATTTCTTCATCGATCGCTACTTCGCAGAAATGGGCACCCGATGAATGAAAAGCATACTTTTTCTTTTCTTCCCCTGGAGCAGTTGAAGCCGTTGCTTCCCAGGCGGCGCGTCCAGATTCCTTCAAAATAGCGATCGCTTCTGGAGCGTTTTTTGTCTTAGCTTCTTGAAGCACTTTTTCGCAAGCACCCTTAACCGCAGGCAAAAGGGATGCCGTCATTTGAGAGCCTCCCGCAATTCCCCCATCGGGCAAGCGAGAATCCCCCAATTCCACCCGAATTTGCTCGACGGGCAAACCCAAGGCTTCTGATGCCGTCATCGCAACTACAGTATAAGCACCCGTTCCCATATCGTTTCCTGCCGTCAAGACGTGAGCCGTACCATCGGGCAAAAGTCTTACTTTAGCGGAAGTCGCGCCGCGATTGCCGGGATATGTAGCGGCTGCTATGCCAATACCAACGAGCTTGCCATCGCGGGTAAGCGAGCGAGGTTTTTGGCGTTCCTGCCAGCCAAAGCGTTCTGCCCCCACCTTGAGACAATCGGCAAAATGATGCTCGGAAAAGGGTAAATTCTTGCGTTGGTCGCCTTTTGCGATGTTTTTGAGCCGTAGAGCAATTGGATCGATATTCAACTTCCAAGCCAGTTCGTCCATTGCCGATTCTAAGGCCCACATCCCTGGAGTTTCACCAGGTGCGCGCATAAAAGTAGGCGTTCCCACATTCATAATCGCCAACTCTTGATAGAGTCGGATATTGGGGCTTTCATACATCACGGGAACCATTTTAGTACAAGGTTCGCTAAATTCACCTGCTGGTGAGGCGGCAGACTTTACCTCGTGTTCGATCGCGTTTAAGGTTCCATCTGGGGTTGCACTAAGACGGATGCGCTGTTCGGTGTGCGATCTGTGTCCGGTGTTAGCGGTCATTTGACGGCGCGAGACAACGACTTTGAGAGGTTTTCCTACTTGTCTAGCAGCCGCGGCACAAAGCAACCCGTGGGGCCAAGGAAACGCTTTTGAACCAAAAGCTCCGCCAATGTAAGGACTCAGGAGTCTAACGCGCTCTGCTGGCAAGCCTAACACTTCAGCATAGGTTCGCTGCCCCACCAATACCGCCTGGGAAGGTTCGTAAATCGTAACGGCATCTTTGCCCCGCCACTGAGCAATAATGGCAGGGGGTTCCATCGGTGCATGATGCTCCATCGAAGTCAAATAAGTTGCCTCAACGGTCAGAGCGGGATCGCTCTGTGGCACCTTTCCACTGGCAAAACTACCTTTTTCAAAATTGAGCTTTTCCCCCATCATCCCTGGAGCTTCTTTATAAGTCGCCTTTTCCGGCTCGACCAGGGGAGATTGCGTATCGTACTCCACCTCGACCAAATGAGAGGCATGACGCGCGCGCTCAAAGGTATCGGCCACAACTAAGCCAATAATTTGTCCCCCATAATGAATGCGATCGTCCGCTAAGGGCAAGCGCGATTCGTAGGTCATCGAGGTCATGAAATCGTTGGTAGGTTTAAAAAGTTTCGGCGCATTGCGATGGGTAAAAACGGCGATAACCCCTGGAGATTTTTCGGCAGCGCGGGTGTTAATAGTACGAATTCGACCTTTGGCAATTGTCGAAGTGACTAAATAGCCATGTACTAACCCTTGAATTTGATGTTCGGCAGAGTAGGTAGCTTTACCCGTAACCTTTGCCCGTCCATCGATGCGGTTGAGTGAAGTTTTCATTGGCTCGTTCATCGAAAATCCTGGGTCTGAAACCCCGCCCAATAGCTGCGCTCCGGGCGGCTTTATATTTGAAACCATGCTATACTGGGATGAGTTAACATCTCAGTTAAATGCAGACTATATCAGTTCGTTGTAAGCTTCAAGTCCCACCAGAATTGCGTCAAGAGATTGACCGCACTCTGAGCGGGTTTGCCGATGCTTGCAACCAAATATTGTCTGTAGCTAAACGCGATAATTGCTGGAATACGACTAAGCTCCATCACAAGGTTTACAAACCAGTGCGGGAAGCGACGGGGTTGAAAGCTAATCACGTCTGCCAAGCAATTCGTCGCGTTATTGGCAATGCCAAAGCTGTTAAAGAAGTCCATAAGTTTAGACCAACATCTCTCAACTTGGATACGCGGACTTTTAGTTATATTGAGGAATCGCAAACAGTTGGCGTAACTTTGATGTGCGGTCGAGTCAAGTTCAAATTGAGTATTGGCAACTATCAGTTGGCATTGCTCAAAGGGCAATCCCCAACTGCTGCTACGCTTAAAAAGACAAAACTCGGCGACTACTACATCAATATCTGTGTCAATCTGCCTACTGAGCCAACTGGGAAAACACCTAAAGTAATTGGTGTCGATCTCGGTCGTCGCGAAATTGCTACCACCTCTACGGGTAAAACCTGGAGCGGTCAGCAAATCCAAGCGGTTCGGGATAGGTACAGTCGAGTTAGGGCTAACGTTCAATCCAAACGCACTCGCAGTTCGAGAAGACTGTTGAGAAGGCTTTCTAGGAGAGAACAAAGATTTCAAAAATGGCTCAACCATAATATTTCTTGCCAGCTAATTCGAGAAGCGAAAGAATTGAATGCGGCGCTGGCATTTGAGTATCTGACTGATATTAGGCAGTCTTTAAACCAAAAGCCACGGAGTAAAACAGAACGGCGGCGCACGAATAATTGGAGTTTTTACCAATTGCGAATGTTTGTCCAATACAAAGCAGCAATTGTGGGAATTCCAGTTGTGTTTGTGCCTCCTGCATACACTTCCCAAACTTGCGCGCGCTGCGGTCACGTCCACACCGAAAAAGGGAAATCGTTTCGCAATGGTAAGAAGTTTAAGTGTTTGCATTGTGGTTTTGAGTTTGACGCTGATTTAAACGCTAGTTTGAACATTTCTGCACTGGGGATGTCCGTAATCCATCCTGAAAGTCCGGGGATGAGTTGTCAGTTAGAGGGACAGTTGTCTCTATGAGCGATATCTCAAATCTGTGGCTAAAGCTCTGTCCCTTTAGGGCGGAGTAAGCTTACGCGATTCCTCCTCCTTGGGCTGACACGGTTAAGGCACGACGAATGGCACGCTTGGCCATCTCAACTTTAAAAACATTATGTTTTAGGGGCTTAGCTCCTTTTAAAGCAATCTCAGCGGCTTGTTGAAAGGTTGCCGTTTCTGGGGCTTTGCCTTTTAAAAACTCTTCGGCTTCGAGCGATCGCCAGGGTTTATGCGCTACCCCTCCGAGTGCCATACGCCCTTGCTGAATTTTGCCATCTTGAATATCCAAAGCAACCGCTACAGAAACCAAGGCAAAGGCATAGGAAGCGCGATCGCGTAACTTCAAATACACGCCAGATTTAGCAAAAGATGTAGGCGGCAAAAGCACTGCCGTAATGATTTCTCCAGGCGCAAGATTATTATCCAACTGAGGCGTGTTGCCTGGAAGTCGATGAAACTCGGTAAAAGGAATTTCTCGGGTTCCCCGCGCTCCTTCAACTTCAACAATGGCATCTAATGCCGCTAATGGCACGCACATATCCGAAGGATTAACCGCGACACATTGGTCGCTTGCGCCTAAAATCGCGTGCATTTTATTAATTCCAGTCGCCGCCGGACAGCCCGAACCAGGTTGCCGCTTATTACAGGCAAACGCCGTATCGTAATAATAGGGGCAGCGAGTGCGCTGCATTAAGTTGCCGCCAACGGTAGCCATATTGCGAATTTGCTGCGATGCCCCCGATAGAATGGCACGGGACAGCAAGGGATAGTTACTGCGGATCTCAGGATGATCGGCTACTGCGGTATTACTAACCAATGCCCCAATGCGAAGTCTTCCATCGCGGGTACGCTCGATTTTGTTGAGATTCAAGCGGGAGATATCGATGAGTTGCGAGGGTTCGTCGAGAAAAACTTTGAGGCGATCGATTAAATTAGTCCCCCCTGCAATAAATTTAGCCGTTTTTTCTTGGCTTGCTTTTTGGATGGCATCTTTGGTCGAGATGGCCCGAAGATAAGTAAAATTTTTCACGCTGATTCCTCTGCATCTTGCACCAACATTAATGCCGTCGGATCGGGCGGGGTTTGTCCGGTTGCTTGTTGTACTGCCGCGACGATGCCGTTATAAGCACTACAGCGACAAAGATTGCCGCTCAATCGTTCGCGAATTTCTGTTTCAGACAATTGAGCGAGTTGCGGCGGACTATTGAGATCTGCGGTGATGGCGCTAGCACAACCGCGTTTGACTTCATCTAGTAAAGCAACGGTCGCACAAATTTGTCCGGGAGTACAGTAACCGCACTGAAAACCATCATTTTCAACAAAGGCAGCTTGCACGGGATGTAAAGTTTCGCCTTGTGCCAACCCTTCAATCGTGACGATTTCCTTGCCATCTTGCATGATAGCTAAAGCGAGACAAGAATAAACTCGCTGTCCGTCGATCAGTACCGTACAAGCGCCGCATTGTCCGTGGTCGCAACCTTTTTTACTGCCCGTTAAGTCAAGCCTTTCTCGCAGTGCGTCTAGAAGCGTTACGCGCGGTTCGATGTTGAGGGTTTGCTCTTTACCGTTGATTTTAAGCGTTACTTGCGCTTCTCCTTGAGCCGTTGGCGTTACGGATGTTCCTTGTTGGGCTTGAGCCGATTTAATCAACGATGGAGCGGCGATCGCTCCTCCTGCTGCTGTTATTGCCCTTCCTAAAAAACCCCGTCGAGATGACGATCCCCATCTTTTGTTTTGGTCTGCCATTTGTTTTTCTGGTAGCTTGAGTGTTCTCCGAAATGCTGGGCAAGCTCGACTAAATATATGTTTGAGAGTGTTCTATCCACTCTCAAAACAATCGCCATTGTTTTAATGGGTTGGGAAGTGTTTTGCACGAACATATTTTCTTCTGTTGAATTATAACAGCTAAATATTCGCGCTTGGATTTATGTTTGAAGTCTTAGCGAATCATTTTTAGCTGGGGTACTGCGTTTGAGGTTGATTCGCGCTTGGATAGTGTCGAGAGGCGATCGCCCCAAACTCATGAGAACTAGAGAGTAAGGTCGCTCTTTCAGAGGCAGGCTAAAGCGCGATCGCATACAATAAGAGCAGCATTCCTGCCATAGTCCTCTATGCAAATTGTTCTCCCACCCGAACTTGAAGAACTCGTGCAGCGCCAACTGGTTAGCGGCAAATATCAGACTGCGATCGACGTTCTTATTGCAGGTGCAAAACTCCTCGAACAGCAAGAAGACATTTATCAGGGACGACTGCAAGAACTCCAACAGGAAGCCCTTATTGGATGGGAAGCCGCTCAACGGGGTGAACTCGTCGATGGCTCCACCGCAATGACACAAATTCGCGCTAATCTACATTCTCGTCATGCTACCCAGCCATGACCCCCCAGTTTCGCCTCACCGAACCTGCGATTCGGGATATTGAGCAAATTGCAGACTACATTGCCCGTGAATCGGGTTTGGCTCAAGCGGATCGCTTTCTAACCCGGCTTGATGCAAAATTTGCCAAAATCGCTCAATTTCCCAATCTCGGACGACAGCGCAGCGAAATCTTACCTGGATTGCGTAGTCTTCCAATGGATCGATACCTCATTCTCTACATACCAGCAAATCAGGATGTAGATATTCTTCGAGTTGTCAGTGGCTATCGCGACCTGCCAGCCCTTTTTGCTGACTCCGATGAATAAAAACTGTTTTCGTTTCCTGCACCTAATCTCACATCCGCTCTGCGGCGAGTCGTCATTCATCAGGAGTCCGGTATTGACGCGCGATCGGAAACGATGCCTTAGAAAAGTTTTTCAACCTGCAATAATTCTTAGAAAATTCGGCTGTTCGGGTATTTTAGGATAAAGTGCGACAAAGCAACACTGATGTCTCCTGTGCTAAAGAATATCCTCTGCTCAAACATTCAACACTGGCTTCAATTCAAGTTGAAGTCCTGGCGAGCGCTCGGTGTTTTGTTCGGTTTGACTTTATGTTGCAGCCTGATGTTGCATGGTTGTGCAATTGGATAGCTTGCTACCAAGGTTTAGCGCTCGCCGAAAAAAACGATTCGACAAGGACTACTCTTATCGAATCACGACTGTGGGGAGCGAGTTAGGAAAAGCAGGCGATTTGCACGGATATGAACGTAAACTTGATTGGGAAAGATTGCCGCGATACTTTGAGAAACGATTCGATAAGGTTTTTTTGAAGTCTTCTTGACGAATCATTTTCGGCAGAAGTGTCCGCGAACCTCTGTCCCCTGCCCGTAAGGGTTTCGGGGTCAACGCCAAAGGTTACAGCATCTCCGGCAACCGCGATCGCGGTGGATTATTTCAAGCCGGACGAGCCGAGGGGCGCGCTCGCTGGTAGGATGAGCAACCAAGGCCGTGGAAATCCTACCCGCAAATGAACCCAACTCCAACGCTCGTTGCCAATAGCTGGTTGACCGTCTTTTTCGCGCTCTTGCTCGCCACACTCTTAAGCGCTCTGGTGGGTTGGTTCGTCAAAAAAAGGGCATTACCCCTCAAACCTATGATGGCTTTTAGCTCGCAACAGTGGCGGTTTATAAGGATTTGGGTCAAGGTCGCTCTCGTTGTTGGAGTCATCCTACCCTTGGTCATGTGGGTAACTTTTTGGGAGCAGTCTCTTGTGCGCCAGTTTTTCAGTTGCTATTTGTTGACTGTTGCCGTTCAGCTTGCCTGTGAGGTGACTTTGAGCCGTCTGTTGACCCAAAGCGTTGTTGTCATTATTGGCACCCTTTATACAGGCTATCGGATTTGGCAGGTGTGGGAAGGTCTGCACTTAGTCGCTTATCCGATGTATGGGCTGGGCTTATTGGGGTTAGTTTTGTGCTTTTGGGTCGCTAACCTGATTATGCTGATGAGCGTGGCCATTCCGAGCATCTTTCCCGAATCGGAGGAACAATCGGCTGAGACGGGTTAATCCATTCTCGCGCGCTCGCTCGATCGCGCGAATCTTGTCCCAGAGAGCAAGCCGCTTGAATTGTTGCCCAGTACAACGCAGGGAAACGAGTTGGGGTAACTCAAGAGTGATCTACGGGCGGAAAATAGAGAACTGCGATCGCGCGTTGAAGAACGCGGCGGTTCCGAACCGTATCACTTGGACAGGAGTGAGTCGGTCATTGCGAGGAGCTAACTCTGGGGGCGATCGCAAGTCTCTTACCAACGCGACACGATCGCGCAAACCTTACGCCAAATTCACGCGCCTCTCGATTCTAGATCGAGTGCGATGATACGCCTCATGGTTCGTCAACATGGCAAGACTATGAGCCAATTGTCAAAAGACTTTCGGAGTAAATTATATTTTTTGGAATTGTGTGTTTAAGATCGAGGGCAGGTTGTCGGGAAGACGCGCTCGACGATCGCTTTTTCAACGGCGATAGCGATCGCGTGGTTTGGGTGATTCGTTTTGAGTTCGTCGAGAGCGATTTCAAAGTATCTACGGCCGGTCAACAACTCGAAATTGAAGACCCGACTTGGGGAACCGTAATACTGACTCATTGGAGTCAACTTCATTTTTACCAATATTGGCACTCCAGCTACAGCACCCAAACTCAGGGGAAAGTCGCCCGGTTGGAAAAAAGATACTCCCCGCACCCCAAGAAAGCGATATCCGACGGTCAAAAAGGGTCGAGGACAGTTCCAATCGAGTAAAAATTACGTCGAAGTTCGGCTTGAACCTGGAAAAATCTCCTTGAATTCGACTCAACTACGGGTTGGGTTACTTTGTCATTAGTCTAAACTCCAATTCTCAAAAATGCTATCGAGCATCTTAGTATCTTATTTGGGTTCAACGACAACTGGCGAGCTTCCTCGAGCGATTAATGCAATTTTTCTGGCTTGAGGATCGAGGAGGCACATTTGATTTTTGTGGAGTTGAAAGACGACTAGATCTCCTTCGAGGTGAGTGGCATGACTGACGTTCCAGAAAGCAAATGGTGTTTCAAGGGCGAAGTGGATTCTCGAACCCTTTTTCCGGTTGAAACCCATAATTCCGCCTGCCGCCCAAACAGAGGTTTCATACTCCCAATTGCTGTTTTTGGTTAATTTGAGAGCGCGTCCAAAACTCGTCGAATTACAACTATTGTCTTCTCGTTCGGGGGAGAGCGGAACTCGTTTGGCAAAATCGGAGATAATTGGCTCTTGCTTTTCGCTCACCAGGGCAAACAAGTCAAATTGTTGCCGCTCATTTTGGCGAAAGCAAGGCTCCTCGTTAGGGTTAACTTTTTTGAATTCTTTAACTTGTTCTGGCGGTTCCCCATTGAGGCGCGCTCGCATGAGTTGCTTGCCATCCATGCTGATAAAATATAGAGCATATTTTTGACTCGCTTGTAGCTGTTGGATGGGAACGAGTTCGAGTTGAGTTAGCAAACTCGTCTGACTGTTAGCGCCATACCATCCAAACAAGCAGATATAACTAATTCCGTGAATAATAAAAATAGCTTTTAAGGCTTTCCAGAAGGAATTTTTCCGATCGCGCAGGAGAAACCAGAAGAAGGGAAATTCAACGAGCAAAGTTAGCAGAAAGGCAGCCGCAACGAGAATGCCGAGCCAAAGCTCGATATTTTCTAGGGTGAGATTTTGGGAGCGGGCAGCCCATTGCGGAAGTAGAAGTATTCCTGCCCAAGCAGAAGCGTAGTTAGCAACAACGAGCAGATTTATCGATAAATTTCGGGCGACTCCGAAGAATTTTGCGAGTAATAAACCTTCAAAAATACCAATGATGGCATTTCCTAGAAATAAATGAAACATTCCCGCCCAGATCAAGGGCGTTCCCGCGTTGGCGAGGGCGGGAGCGGGGAAAAACGCGATCGCAACAATTGCCGCAATTTTCCATTTTAAAGGCCTGCTGTTCGCCATAACTTCTCCCAAACTGGTTTTGCTAGTTGTAGGCTATATCGAAACCTGCTATAATGGGGCGTTTGGGATCACTTCACAGTTAGGAGAAAGGAACGCAATATGTCTCGCTATAGAGGCCCGCGCTTGCGAATCGTCCGCCGTCTCGGCGAGTTGCCCGGTTTAACTCGCAAAAGTCCGGGTGCTGCTCGGAAGGATAAACCACCCGGCCAACACGGCCAAAACCGACGCAAGCGCTCGGAATATGCCATCCGTTTGGAAGAAAAACAAAAACTGCGCTTTAACTACGGCGTAAGCGAAAAGCAGCTAATTCGCTACGTGCGCAAAGCCCGCCGCGCTACGGGTTCGACGGGACAAGCTTTGTTGCAATTGTTGGAGATGCGCCTCGATAATACGGTGTTTCGCTTGGGGATGGCGGGGACAATTCCCGGCGCGCGCCAATTAGTCTGTCACGGTCACGTTACGGTTAATGGTCGAGTGCTTGATATTCCGAGTTACCAGTGCCGTCCGGGAGATGTTATCGGGGTTAGAGACCGCGATGGCTCTCGGAAGTTGGTTAAGGCTAATATGGAATATCCGGGTCTGGCTAACCTTCCCAGCCATTTAGAATACGATAAAAATACGATGGTCGGGAAAGTCAATAGCGTTATCGATCGCGAGTGGATCGCTCTCAGCATTAACGAACTGCTCGTGGTTGAGTATTATTCGAGAAAGGCTTGAGTTTTTGGAGTAAGCGCTTGCTGGCGTAAGTGCTTACTTCTCGACTATCTCGTTCGCTGCTCGCTTTTATCGGCAGCTTTCGTTTAAGCTCGGAAGGCAAGCTGCGTTTCTTCTACGCCTTCTCTAACGAAGACAGCCGAAACCAACTAACTCTCCTCAGCCCGAAGTCTGAGGAGAGTCAATTTTTGCTCGCGAGGCTCACAGATAACGCTTAATTGTATCCCGGCGGTCGTCGTGGGGTACTTCGTCCAGTTTTTTGAGGTGTTTCTCCCATTTATTGAGCCAAGTCGCCAGATGCTCTTCACCGTTCTGGTGGCGCGCGATCGCGTCTTGGAACTGCTCGTAAAATTGGGCAAATCTGACGTATTCATCCAGATCTTCCCCTTCAATATCTTGTCCCTTTTCCTGCGCGATCGCGGCAAATGTTTGGCGATTGGGAGGATTCAAAGATTTTAACCGATCCTGCAACTCGCGGTCTCCGCAGGCTGTTTGAAAAAAACGAATTACTAGCTGTCGTTTGGACATCGCGCCACTGGATTACAATCAATAAGCTTCACTGTTCATTTTAGGAAGATTTCACGAACACCTGCACGATCCCAATCCTAATCGAACGGGAGTCCGAAAAATCCACCATTAAACATTACTTAATTTTCTGGCTGTAGATAAATTTAACGTGAGTTCGACGGAGCCTGAAACCTAACTCTATTGTAAGCTGAAACTTACATTCTTTCGTGGCAAGGTTCAAAACTCGGGTTTTCATCGAACTCGCGTCAAATTAAGCGCGTTCGAGGGCCAATTGAATCAGGCGATCGATCAGTTGAGGAAAAGGAACGCCGGTTGCTTCCCACAAGCGCGGATACATACTCGTTGCGGTAAATCCGGGCAGCGTATTGATCTCGTTGATAACAATTTCGTCCGTCGCCTCAATATAGAAAAAGTCCACGCGAGACAAACCCGCTCCCTCTAAGGCAATAAAAGCTTTCAACGCCATTTCTCGGATGCGATCGCTAACCGCTTCCGGTAAGGGCGCGGGAATCGCGAGTTCTGCCAAACCTTCGGTATACTTCGTCTCGTAGTCGTAGAACTCGCTCTGATAAGTAATTTCACCGACAACGGACGCTTGAGGATTGTCGTTACCGAGGACGGCGCATTCGACCTCGCGAACCGTCGCGCCCGCTTCGACGATAATGCGGCGATCGTAAGTAGCAGCGCTATCGAGGGCGGCTTCGAGTTCGGCACGCGATCGCGCTTTGGCAATTCCCACAGACGAGCCTAAGTTCGCCGGTTTAACAAAACAAGGATAGCCCAAAGCCGCCTCAATTTCATCGCAGAGTTTAGGGAAAACGCAGGGATTCGACCAAACTTGCTCGCGCGTCACCCCCACATACTTCACCTGGGGCAAACCCGCCTCTGCAAACAGCGACTTCATCACTAACTTATCCATTCCCGCCGACGAACCCAAAACGCCGCTACCGACAAAGGGGACTTGCATCAACGACAGTAACCCTTGAATTGTCCCATCTTCGCCATTCGGGCCGTGCAAGATCGGGAACCACACATCAATGCTCGCAGCTTCGGCGGGAAATTGCCATAACGTTGCCCGGTTGGGTTCGTCTGCTGGGAGGGGCTTACCAGACTCTAATACTTGGCGGGCGACTTCTGGGGTGTGCCAGCCGCCATCTTTAGCGATATAAAAGGGGAGAAACTCATACTTTTCCTGATTTTCCGGCGCTTGCAACCCACGCGCGATCGCGCGGGCCGAACTAATCGAGACTTCATGTTCCCCCGAACGTCCGCCAAAGAGAAGACCGACTCGCAGCTTACTCATGCTCTTGATACCTCACATCCTAAATTTCCATCGATTCTAGAATAGTGCAGAACTTTCTAGCCGTTCAGCGAAATAAAATAAAAATGCCCGCAACTGCCAAACTCGTCCCCAGCAGCGCTCTGAGGCTGATACGCTCTCCCGATAGGGCAGAAATCGGCAAAATGAATAAGGGACTGGTGGTGAGGAGGGTTTGGGCGATCCCGGCGGGCGAGTATTTAAAGGCGGTTTGTTGGAGAATCATGGCGAGATAGGTTCCGCTGAAAGCAGCAAGCACGACGAGGGAGAGGAGGCGCGGCGACTTTTTTAACTTTTTTAAGGATGGGAGAGGTTGTTTGGGCGATCGCAAGGCCAGCAGCAAGCCGATAACCGCGATCCCCGCGCCAATCCGCAATAAACTGCTCCAAATCGGGCTAATTTCCGTTCCTGCTAATGCAGCGCGCGAGAGGACTCCAGCGATCGCTTGGGAGAGTTGGGCGAGTAAGCCCCACAGTAAGCCGGTTTGGAAGCGTTGCGGCGAAATAACGGTATCGCGCCGCGATCGCTCGCAAATCGTCCAAGCCACGCCGAAGAGAGTCAGCGCAATGCCGCATCCGGAGAGGACTTCAAGGCGTTCGCCCAAAAACAGGAGTGCGATCGCGGCAGAGAGGGGAGAAGAGAGTGTTTCTAGCAGCAAGGCTTTACGCGGCCCCAAAGCGTTCAAAGCCAGAAAATAAGCCGTATCGCCCAACCCGATTCCGATCGCGCCGCCCAGGAGTAATAAAGCCGTGGAACGGGGATTGAGGCGATCGATCCCCAATCCCAATCCGATTAAAGTCAAGCCCAGCAAAACCGACGCGATCGCACCTTTCATCAAATTAAGCTGGAGTGGCGGAATTTTCACCCCAACGCGCCCGTAAATCGCAGTCGCCGCCGCCCAACAAAATGCAGCACTCAAGGCGGCGAATTCTCCAGTAAAGGGCGAAATTGCAAGTTGCATCAAAAATCCGGGGAGGCAGTCCAGGCTCATGCTACCCCAATTGGCAACATTTCGTTACAATTCTTCCCGGAGTATTCAACTGACTGGAAATTGATGAACGACTTACGCGACTTTTTAGAACCGATCGCTGCTGGGTTTCGGAGCTTCGGAGTGCCAGAACCCATCGTACATTGGGGGCATCCCCTGATGATGGGAATCGTTATTTTCGTTATGGGAACTTTTGTCGGTTTAACCGGATGGCGCGGGCGAATTTTAGCTTCAACAGACGGTGAAGCCGCAATTAAAAACCGCAGCGAACATCGCAAAATTGCCCCTTGGATGTTTCTGTTTATTGCCCTCGGTTATACCGGCGGTATTCTCTCGCTGGTGATGCAGGGCGAACCCATTTTAGAAAGTCCGCACTTTTGGACGGGTTCGGCAGCCGTAGGATTGCTCGGATTGAACGGCCTAATTTCTGCAACGAAATTTGGCGGCAATAAAGAATCCTTGCGCGCCGTTCATGCGTATGTCGGAAGTTTTGCCCTGGGTTTATTAGTGCTGCATACCTTCTTAGGGCTGAAATTAGGACTTTCGATTTAATCCTTTTGAAAGGCTAGTCTCTCGCTGGCAGATTAAGCTTAAACTGGCTCGTCCCGATCGCTGGAAATTCCCGCCGCACTTTACTCGGGCGCAAGTGCTGAATTTGCGCCCGTAAAACTTAGGATTCGCTCGAATTAAATCTTGTCCCTTGGGTAGATGCAGCAATAAGGAAGAAAACGTAAACTTTACGCCATTGGTCATTCAATTTCTGTTAAATTCACACTTTGATGGTTTTGTCAATAGCCAGTAATTGAAGCTAACCGTTAACAGGGATTAAAAATTAGTGCTTGAAAAAAACCCGATCGAGGAGACAACATACCGCATCCATCAACATTGGATGCAAAGGGCATTAAAGCTGGCACAAGAAGCCGGAGAATCCGGAGAAGTGCCGGTGGGAGCCGTAATTGTCGCTCCTGGGGGCGTAATGCTGGCTGAAGCAGTCAATCGGAAAGAACGCGATCGCGATCCGACCGCCCATGCCGAAATTTTAGCTCTCCGAGCCGCCGCCAAAGCGATCGACACCTGGCATCTCGATGGCTGCACCCTGTATGTTACCCTCGAACCTTGTGCTATGTGCGCCGGAGCAGCAATCCACGCTCGCATCGGTACAATTGTCTACGGTGCGGACGATTCCAAAACTGGCGCAATTCGGACTGTCGCCAACCTACCAGACAGCCTCCTCTCAAATCACCGCTTAAGCGTCCTAGCAGGCATCCGAGAAAACGAATGCCGCAGTCAACTGCAAGCCTGGTTTGCCCAGCGTCGCACCCGAAAATTCATGCTTGAATGACAATGGTTTAACTGTCCCTTCAACCCAAGACATCAGCCCCTAAAAAAACTAAGGTAATGTCATAACTCAGGAACAGCTTGCTGCTACTGATTGTCTTTAGTAAACTTGCCTTATTTCCCCGCTCGCATAGATAAAGATGTCGAACTCCAACGAAGCTATTTCTTCCCGCATTTCGCCCGTATTCGCTCGCGTCGCTTATGCCCTCGGCTCTCGTCTCGTTTTACCCTTTTTCTTCGGGCGTATTGAAATTATCGGACAAGAAAATGTTCCTTGCCAAGGCCCCGTCATTTTTGCCCCCACCCATCGTTCGCGCTGGGATGCCTTAGTCGTTCCCCTCGCCGTCGGCAGATTAGTCACCGGACGCGATCTCCACTTCATGATCTCCTGCAACGAGTATAAAGGGCTGCAAGGCTGGTTTATGAAACGTTTGGGCGGCTTTCCTGTCGATCCTCTGCGCCCCTCAATTAGCTCCTTCCGTCACAGCGTGCAACTCCTGCGTCGCGGCGAAGCCCTCACCATTTTCCCCGAAGGCAATATTTACCGCGAACAAAAAGTTCAACCGATTAAAAGCGGCGTTGCGCGGATTGCCCTGGAAGCGCAATCGCACCTGCCCGAAGAAGCCGTTAAAATTGTCCCGATTAGCTTGTCCTACTCCGAATCCTGCCCGACTTGGGGGAGTGAAGCCCGAGTGGAAATTGGTAAACCCATTGATGTTTCTCATTACCGCAATGGTTCGATTCGCACAAATGCACCGCGTCTGACTGCCGAACTCGAATCTGCTTTAAAAGATTTGCACGAAGATCGACAAACCTCAGATTGTCAGGTTTGGCTTCCCAGTGCATCTTAAGGGCTTTTTGCTCGCGCTCTTTCGATTGAGCTTATGCCAGAATAGAATCTATCGGTTCATTGGTGGGCTATGAACGCAATCAAACAATACTGGCGCTTCGCGATCGTGTTAGTTTTCACCGTAGTGCTGATATTAGCTTCGGCAACTTTAATTCAGGCTGCCCCAACAGGTGAGATTGCAGAAGCGCCAGCATTGAGATACGCGGTGAGTGGCTGCCAGAGCGAGCAAGAGCAATCGCAAAGTCTCGCTAAAGGCTCCTATCCCGCCAAAAAAATTTCGGTAGCGGTGGATAGAGATAATATTAAATTTGCTCATGCGCTGTCCTACGTTTGTTGCGCGGACTTACGTTTAGAGCGCCGAGTTGAAAATAGCGAGATTGCCATTACGGAAGTTAATGAGGGCGATTATTGTCGCTGTATGTGCGACTATTCCATCGAAGCAACGCTCGGTCCCCTCGCTTCTGGAACTTACGATCTTAAAGTCTTTGGGGTTCGCTATCAACCTCCTTCCGGAGGGTATGAAATCGATCCGCAGTTATTATTTCAAACCCAACTCGACATCGAATAGCGTCCATCGTTTTCGCTCTTACAACCTCAATGGATGAGAGCAAGTCAATTCGTGAATTAACTCTTCCCTCTTCCCTCTTCATCATTCATCATTCATTAATTCGTGCTTCACATCGCTCAAATCACCGATACCCACCTATTTTGCGATCGCGCTCAAACCCTCTGGGACCTACAAACCGCCGCCTCATTTCAAGCCGTTATCCAACGCTTGCAGCAACTCGAACCGCAACCAGATATTTTACTGCTTACGGGAGACTTATCGCAAGATATGACCCCCGAATCCTATCAACATTTGTGCGATGAATTAAAATTCCTCGATATCCCAATTTATGCGCTACCGGGGAATCACGACGATCTCGATACAATGGCGAAAGTGTTAAAAAAAAGCTCGATTTCTCTCCAAAATGAATTTACCGTTAGTAACTGGCAATTTCTCCTTCTCAATTCTACCATTCCCGATCGCGAAGAAGGCTATTTATCGGCAGAAACTTTAACCTGGTTAGAACAAAAATTACAGCAAAATCGCGATCGATTCATTATTATTGCCCTGCACCATCCCCCCATTGCCGTCACGCCAAAATGGGAAAAGAGTATGCTGCAAAATGCCGACGATTTGTTTGCAATCCTCGATTGCGCCCCCCAAGTTAAACTCGTTCTCTTCGGTCACATTCATCAAGCTTTCGAGCGAGAACGAGAAGAAATCCTCTATCTCGGTACGCCTTCAACTTGCCAGCAATTTGATGAAAACGACGAACTCGCGCCCAAGCAGCAACCCGGATTGCGCCTAATCGATCTTACATCCGACGGAACGCTAAAAACGCGAGTCGAGCGTATTGCTTATTTTTCTTGAGGTTCGTATGTTTCTTGAGGTTCGTCTGGGGGGGAATTTTTTGCAGAACGGTGTTCGGCGACAACGTGCCAAATAGAAGGCGCGATCGAAACGAGAATAATAACCGCAATAATTGGCAATAAATATTTATCAACATCGGGAATCACTTTACCCAGAAAGAACCCCAATAACGTTACGCCAACCGTCCAAACTGCGCCGCCAATCAAGTTGTAAGTCATGAAGGTTTTGTAGCGCATAGCAGCCGTCCCCGCGACGATGGGGGCAAAGGTTCGGACAATGGGCATAAAGCGGGCGAGAACAATTGTTTTTTGCCCGTGTTTGGCATAGAAATTTTGCGTTTGAATGAGATATTTACGCTTAAAAATTCTCGAATCTTCTTTCTGAAATAATCGACGACCGAAACGGTGTCCCGTTGCATAACCGACATTATCCCCGAAGACCGCACACGCAAAAGCCCCAAATATCAAAACAAAGATATTTAAAAAGTTTTGCGAAGCGAGAAACCCAGCCGTAAACAATAAACTATCTCCCGGCAAAAAGAAGCCAATCATGAGACCGGATTCTGCAAAGATGATTGCCCAAATCCCTAAATAACCGATATGTTTAATCCATTCTTGGAGGTTTTCGCCGTGCATAGTAGTTTGTCGTTAGACCTGTAAATGTTTTAGGGTTAATTATCGCGCGATTATCTCATCGCAGCGTAACAAACCCGGCTTCTTTAAGAAACCGGGAGGTTCTGTGCGTCAATTTTAAGGGGAAAAAGGGAAGGATAACTGTCGGCGCGATCGCATTTCTGTTAGCGGGACAAAGATTATCCTCTATTCTAATCGAGATAGTGCCAACGTCAATGGTGCAAGTCCCCATTCAAAAAAATAGCAACGCCTTCTCCCCACTTCCTTTAATATTGTACTAACGCCGAGCCTTAAATCATCTCAAGTTACTAAACTCATAGCATCCAATTGACGGTTGCGATCGCGCGTTCTCTTTAACTTCACGCGCACTCCTCCCGCTGGTGTCATTGTTACGCCCCGCCGTTCGGGTTTAACGGGCTTATTATCAGCCAGTTCAAACTCACAATGCGAGAGTAAAGTTGCTAAAACTAACTTCATTTCTAATAGGGCTAAAGCATAGCCGATACAACGCCGATTTCCACCCCCGAAAGGAACAAATTCATAAACCGTATATTGCCGTTCGAGGAAGCGTTCCGGTTTAAACTGTTCGGGTTCTGGATATAAATCTTCGCGGCGATGAGTGAGATAAATACAAGGAACTAAAGGCGTATAAGCACTATAACGCTGCCCCATCACTTGTACGGGTTTTAAGGCAACGCGAGGAGCGGAAATAATAGCAACCGGATAGATACGAAGCGTTTCATTACAGAAGGCATTGAGATAAGGGAGTTTCGCGATTTCTATCGCCTCGATATTATTCCCTGCCGTCTCCAACTCCGCCAGTAACTTAGCGCCGACTTCCGGTAAAAAATGCACCCAATACATCGCCCAAGCGAGCGCAGTCGCCGTCGTTTCGTGTCCGGCAAATAATAGCGTCATCAGTTCGTCGAGCAATTCGCGATCGCTCATGGGGTTGCCATCTTCGTCCCGCGCTTGCATCATTAAACTGAGAATATCTTCGCGATCCGATTGAGAGCGATCGCGTCGTTCGTTAATTTCTTCTTGTAACAAGGCTTCAATCTTTCTTTGTTGTAGCAGCATTCTACCCCAAGGACTCCACGAACCCCAATCTTTTTGTAGGAAATCAAAGAAAATGAAACTCGATCGCAACGGAGAATTGGTAATTTCTAAAATACTCGCCAGTAGCGGCTTGAGTTGGGCGTAGCGCTCGCCCTCTCGCAAGCCAAATACCGCTTGCATAATCACTTGCAAAGTAATCTCTTGCATGAGATCCCTCGCAATAAAAGTTTTTCCAGGAACGAGTTGTTGTGCGGCATTTTCTGCAATCTCTTGAATCATCCTGCCGTAAGATTGTAGCCGTTCTCCGTGAAAAGGTGGCATTAAAAGTTTTCGTTCTCTTTTATGGCGATCGCCATCCAACAACAGTAGGGAATTATCGCCGACTAAAGGACGTAAAATGCCGTTAGAACTTCCCGCAGTAAAGGCATCATAACCCCCCATAAAAATTTCTTGGTTCGCTTGGGGATGGCTGAAGAATACCATCGGTTGCCAATTACTAAATCTCACCGTAAACGTTTCGCCGTAGCGTTTCGCGTTTGCATCCAGGTAAGCGAAAGGATCGGCAATCCACTGAATTAATTGTAGAAGCTGTGGCGCTCTCGGTCCGTCATGGAGTTGAGTCATTTGTAAAGACGATTGATGAGGTAAGGAATAGCTCTATTCTAACGATTGATTCTCTAGATCGGTAGATAAGTAGAGTTTTAAAGATAGCGCCGCCCCTTCATCAAAGCCCTCATTCGCATCAGTAACGACGACTCGCGCGCTCGGAGGATAATGCTCTCTAATATCGTCGATTGCAACCCAAAAGTCATTTTCTGCCCGAGCTTGTTGCAAAAATTCTAACACTTCTTGATGGCGAAGGTATTGTAATTTATGGATGAGTTGGGGCGGCAAAAAAGGGGTGAAACCGACGACGCGATCTGCTAGATTTGGCGAAAATAAGCTGCGCGTGAATTCAAAGGAAAAGATTTCTCGCCAGGATGAGGAAATCACGATTAAAACTTCGGGGTAATGTTCCAACACTCCTTCAAAGCGCTGCAAGCAGGCTGAATCAAATTGCAATCTATTTTCCTGCGACCGGGAAACATCGAAAGTTTTTTCGGGAACTAAAACTCCATCAATATCGAGAAATATCCAGGTTGTCATTCATCCCTCACTTCTAGTTTTTGTCAAGAATTTGTAGCTTTTACATTCATCGCGATCGCGCCGCGCTTAATCCTTAATTCGATCTAACACTTTTTTAACCGCAGTGACAATCGCATCGGGACGATCGATCCAGACAAAATGACTGCTTTTATCCGCCTCGATTTGAATGAGATTGGGTGATAGTTTGCTGAATTTTAGGTGCATTCTATCGCGCGCTCGATTAGCGGTTTTTAAAGGAAGGGCTTTTGTCCAGAACGAAGGGATAAAAAATGAAGCTGCTTTAAGACTCGCGATGGGAATATCGGATAACTGTTTCGCGAGGCTAACTTGGCGCGCGCTCTCTTCAAGGCTTAACATTTCTCGCGTCATCGTTATCCAATGTTTTGAGCGACAGAAAGAACGTTTTGTATCTTGAAGAGGGGTTTGCTTGAACTTGCGAAGTTCTGGCTTTAAAATCTCAAAAATCCCTAAATCTTTAATGATTCTGACCAGCCCCAAACTCGACCCGATAATCGACATGATAAAGCCGGAGATAAAAAAGAGCTTTAAAAGTTTTAGAGCGCAGGGCAAGGCTAACATTTCCTCCTCGTGCAATCCATCCGTTAGCACAATTCCTGCAACTTTTTCTGGAAATAAGTTCGCATACAAGCGTACATTGTAGCTGCCAAACGAATCGCCGATTAAAATGTAGGGTGGTTCGATCTTAGCAGCGGTTAAGAGCGCGTCTAATTCCTTAGCAATTTGCTGGCTTGTGCGGGGATAAGGACTGCGATCGCTCCAACCGTACCCAGCGCGATCGTAAATGCAAACTTTGCATAATGGGGCGAGTTTGTCAAGCAATAAATATCCTTCAACGCCGCCTAAACTGTGGTCGAGAACAATCGTGGGTTGTCCCGTTCCTGCAATGCACAAATGCAGGGAATATCCGCCGATATCGAACCTTTGACCGGGGGGCAGTTGTCGGTCTTCAAAAAATGTCGCGATCGCGTGATACAATGTTATTATTGCTAACAGAAGCAATTGAAGGTCAACCGGCATAATAACTCCGTTATACGAAAGCCGCGATCGCGACTTGAATCCTAGGTAGTCCTCCGATTAAGACTGCCGCCAGTGTTTCATTTCCTCTTCAATAAAACTCTCGACTAAATCCCGATACATTTTTGCGATCGCGTCTGCATTTAGCCCTTCTTCTTCCGCCCACGCTCGACGCTCCTCTAACATAGCTTCCAAGCGTTCTGGCGCTCGAACTGCCATTTCACTCGTTTTAAACTGAGAGGCAGCCTTAACGTATTCAAAACGCTGACCGAGTAGCGCAATAACTTGACGATCCAAGCGATCGATTTCTGCTCTAATTTCGGTCATATTTTCACAGCGATCGGGGTGCTTCATTCTCGATTAACTGCTCTTTTCAAATAAAATAGCAGCCCGGTTCCTTAAAGAAACCGGGTTTTATAGCCATCGTTAGAAAGAGAAGGTCGTCCGAACCGTTCCCAACCAAAGATCGGGATTAAGGCTATTCATTCCGGGCGCGGTAATCCAGATTAGACCGGGCGTAATTGTAATATATTTATTGACCGGAATTCGGTAGAACGCCTCGACATGATAGCTCGTGTCGCGGTCTGCCCGATTGCCTAAATTATTCCCTAAACCCGCAACATTCAGCGTGCCGATATTCGGACTCGAACCGACTAACTTGGGTTCCATTCCAAACATTAGCCCCAAACGACTTCCTGCCAAACCGAAATCGTCTACACCCACGTAACTATTCCAATACCAAATATCGCCATCGCCGGTATTAATCGCGCGCGCAGCAGTATAACCCGCCCAACCGCCGACAAAGATTTTATCCGTGAGATTAAAAATCGCTTGCACGCCGTAATTATTACTCACTACAGGTGCAGTTCCCGTACCGAAAAATGGATTCCCTCGAACGTTGAAATTTGCCGGACGGCTGCCGATCGCCCACCCCATACCATTACTCGCATAAGCATTAGCATAAGTTAAACCGATTGTCAAGCGCTTGTCAAAGGGCGTAAGGGTTAACTGACCGGCTGCAACATGGTCTCCGCCCAACAAACCCGCTCCCGGCGAGGGATTGCTTGCTTCGCTGGCGAGGTAAGTTCCCGCAATACTGACCCAATCGTTGAGGGCAACCTCTGCTGAAATTCCCGCACCTTGACCGACGCGGTAAATCGGACTGAAACGCCCGAACCGAGAAATCGACCCCGTACCGCTCGATTCAAAGGGACTGATGGGGTTAAACACATCATCGAGGTCTAAACCGCTAGTCCCAACCATCACCTTACCGCGATCGTTGAGAATGGGGAAACTGTACCAGAGGTCGTTAACGAAAACGCTATTGTCGCTGTTGCTTTCAAACCCGTAGCGACCTTCGCGCGTTACGCCGCTGCTACTCAGAAGGGAGTAAGTTCCTGCGTTCCCCGCTTCCAAGCGTACCCGCAGGCGGTCTTTGCCCGTAAAACTGGTGTCGAAGTTGAAGCGAATGCGGTTGACAAAGGTCGCATTGCCGGTATCGGTAAAGCGCCTTTCGCGGATGCCGTCGCGGTTAGTATCGTAGAGTTCCCCCGGGTCGTTGAACATCTCGTTCGCTGCAAAGATGACCTCGGGCCGTAATTTAGTGGTCGTGGAAAATTGATGGTCTTCAAGGAAAGCAGTGCGCGCTTCCAGGTTATCGACGCGGGTTCCTAGGGTTGCCAATTCCGCCTCAAACTCTTGCATCAGGCGGCGCAAGGTTTCCAAGTCTTCTTTAGTCGCGAAACCGCTACCGGATGAGGCGATTAAGCGCTCGATTTGGTTCAAGCAGGCATTTAAACCGGCGGCGAATTCGTAACGAGTTAAAGGACGATTGCCTCGGAAACTGCCATCGGGATAACCCACCAAGCAATCGTAGCGTTTGATGAGGTCGTCGAGGGCTTGGAATGCCCAATCGGTGGGGCGCACGTCGCGGAATTTGGATGCGCCTTGCACGCTTTGTCCGAGGGAACTGTCGATACCTTCACTGCTGTAACTGTCGATTTGTTGCAGCATTTCGCTGCTGCCCGGGAAAGTATTTTCAGCGTCCGGATTGGGGACAGCAGCAGCAAGATTGGCTAGTAATAGCGAACTGCCCGTAACAACAGGAGCAATTTTAAGAAATTGCCAGAGGAATTTTGACATAGGATTTGTTCTCACACCTTAAATCTGAGATTGGTAATTCGATGAGGTTCTAGAGAGCCAGTCCAAGCAAATAACTTGACAAAATTACAGAATTATATTGATGCTTTAGTGAAGATTTCAGGTGTAAGGCAGACATTGCCTTTCCTTGGCTCAAACCAACAAAAGGCTAAATAGTTGGTAATGCGTAGCCAGAGCGATTTTGTCACTCTTCGAGTCGCGGACAGGCCCTCTAGGGTCATTGCTTGCCGTCCCCATTATAGGCGGGTTCTATTTGTTAGGCAAAGGTTAGCTACTCAATTAACACTTTTATTAATTTTTGTCAATGTTTTTTCAACGCATCTTTACCGAAAATTAATAGAGTCACCCAGTAGCCTTTACCACTGTTGTTGCAGGAAAACCTTTAAGCATCAGCATTTGGGCTGATATATCTTTTTTTACCCTATTTTTCTCTATCTTTAAATATATTTTTTTGATGAAGCTGCACATAAACTGTTGGCTCTTCCGAGCGAGCTATGCCAATCTAATTACAGTGATAACACTCAGATAAGCGCGAAATCACCCCCCTAAGTCAGTCACAAAAATAAGTAGGTTACGCAAGATTTTTTAGGGGTAGTTTCTACTAATGACGAAGTTATCGGCAATCGCATTTGTAGAGTAATACTCCTGTCAACCTTTACTTGTTTGGAGATTTGGGAAAATGGCTACCGCAACTATGATGAAAAAGTTATCTTTGGCTACCGCTGGTGCAGCATTGATGGCGCTGGGTGCAACAGTAAAAGCTGCTAACGCTGCTTCAATTGTCAATGGTGGATTTGAAACTGGAAACTTCTCAGGATGGACGGTAGTTAACCAAGCATTTAGTAGTGGTAACTTTTTCAATACTGCTGGAGGTAGTGCTCCATTATCTGGTATTCCGATTTCAGGTGCAAGTGAAGGGACGCGATATGCAGTGACCGACCAAGGGGGCGGAGGCTCACACGTTTTGTTTCAAGATATCTTCCTAGAAGCGGGTTCGCAGTACCAACTCTCATTTGACTGGTTTGCTCAGACTTCTATACCCCTTTTCAATCCGGAAACCATGAACGCATTTGGCGTTGTTAATCAACAGTTCCGAGTGGATATTGTTTCGGCTGGATTTAGCGACTGGTTTGACAATTCTTCATCGGCTGGGGTACTAGCCAATATTTTAGCTCCAACTGTCTCCCCCGATCGGTGGACTAGCACCACATTCGATTTAAGTGCATGGGCAGGTCAAACAGTGCGATTGGCTTTTCGGGAAGTTGACAACCAAAATTTTTTCCAGGCTGGTGTTGATAATGTGAAAATTAGTTCTACTCCTAACCAGGCAGTTCCCGAACCCGCTTCTACACTTGGTTTGCTAGCGCTTGGTGCAATGGGTGTAGGTTCGACGCTGAAGCGTAAAGAGCAAAAAAATGCAGGCTAACAAGTTGTAACAAAACTGTCAAACCATCAAAACGTAATCCGTGCTTTTCTTAAGGAAAGCGCGGCTACTTTTTTTGGATGCTGTGGTACTTAGAAACCAAGTTTCTGGGGTGTCTGAGTAGAGAATGTCATAGACGATCGCTCGCTAAAATTGGTTGTAAGTTATACCAATTTAAGATGACTTTGCCGAGAATTAACTCTCCTAAATTTTCAGGATAACGGTGCGTTACGCTTTGCTAACACACCCTACTTTTCATTCTATGCAGCTTCACATCAATCTGGTATTAGCACTATTCTCAATTATCAGATCCCTGTTGCTTGAACGCAGTACGCTTGAAGCGATCGCGTTTTTCCCCTCTGGCTGTAGCCACGATCGCGGACGCTGATTAAAATAGAGTGACGATTTATCGAGCAGGCGATAGCGCTACCGCTTTGGCAATGGCATACCTCTTCAACCTCAAACAATTCATCAAGCGGTGTCTCGGATTGAGGGGCGAATCGGGTTCTCGCCTCGCCCACCTACTGCTTCTTGCTGTTTCGATGATGGGGTTTAGCGTGGTAGGACTGACGGCGGCGAGTTCGCTGTTCCTCTCTCGCGTGGGGGCGAATTATTTACCGCTTTCCTACGTTCTGATGGGTTTGGTTTCCCTCCCCGCTTATACGTGGCTTTCGCAAGTGGTGGATCGCTACAATCGCGTGCGCTTGTGTCAAGCTTTTTTAATCTCGGCGGCGCTATTTTTCCTAGCCCTGCGCGGTTTGCTCGTTTTCGATGCAACTTGGACTTACTACGCTTTGCACGTCGGTTGTTACTTCCAGTGGATTCTCGTTCCGGAGGTGCTGTTTGCGAGTTTGGTGTCCGATTATTTCACCGCGCTCGATTGGAAGCGTTACGCGCCGTTTTTGAAGATGGCGATGGCGGTGGGCGGTTTGCTGGGGGGCGGTTTGACGGTTTTGCTGGCGGCAGAGTTTCCGCCAGAAAATTTATTTTTAGTTTTACCGATTTTCTACGCGATCGCGTTTTTCCAACTGGTTTATCTGAACTCCCGACAGCGCCCCATCTCTGCTCCGACTGTTGCTGATGGGGAAGGGGAAATTAATTGGCAAACATTACCCACCTTACTGCAAGATTATCCGATTATTTTGTTCTTGGCGAGCAGTACCTTTTTCTATATTCTTCTGTACAGCGTTGCCGAGTTTACCTATTTGGGAATCTATGCCGAACAGTTTAGCGACCCTCGAGAACTGACGAGCTTTTTGGGGACGATGCGCGCGGCAAACAATATTTTGCCGTTTTTTATTCTCTATTTTGTGACGCGCGCTGCGATCGCGAATTGGGGCGTGAGTCGCTCCAACCTCATCTATCCCCTCACGACTTTCCTCAGTTTCCTCGGACTGTCGCTCAATTTCAATTTACCGGCGGCGATCTTCAGTAACGTTAATGCCGATGGATTAGATGATAGCCTCAATCAACCGATTCACAATTTAAATTACAACGCCGTTCCTTATGCCATTGTCGGACAGGTGCGCGCGATCGCGAATGGCTTGATTTATTCTTTTGGTTTAGCAGTTTCGGGACTAATTTTATGGGTGTCTAAATCCCTTTTAACCCCGAACCAAATTGCTTATACCGGGATTGGGTTAAGCGTACTCTTCCTCGTGGCGCGCTACTGGATGGGACAAAGTTACGTGCGATCGCTTCTCACTCTGCTAAAATCCGGTGCTGCTAACCTCGAGCAAGTCGGCGAAGGATTCACGCATCTCCCCCACCGCTATCGCTCCCAAATTCGCCTTTTATTAACCCGCGACGATTCCCTTTCGCAAAATTTAGGCTTAGAACTGGCGCGACGCATCGAACATCCCAGTCAGTTTCTCCCGGAAGTCGATGCTTTGCTCGAGCGCCTCGATCCCAGTTTAGAGCGATCGCTGCTTAACTTTTTTAAAACCCCTGGCGATCCCGAACTCTCGCGCTATCTGCACCGATGTCTTGTTTCTCCTCACGAAACCGTCCAGCGCCTCGCACTACTTGCCACCATTGCCAGCAAACAACCCATCGAGCGCCACGAACTGCACGCTTTAGCGCTTAGCCTCGATCCCACCATCCAAGCGTTAACTTACATTGCGGTTGAGGAAGCGCAGTATGATGATGAAGAATTCCGCGCGCTCTATCCTCCCTCTTGGTTGTTGAATCTCGATCGCGCTGCGGCAAGCGTTACGATTGATAGTCTCCGCAGTACCGGCGATCGCAAGTATATCCCCCTCCTGACTTCCCTCGCATCACATTCTTGCCCGGAAGTCAAGCGACAGGCGCTAGAAGCATTAGCCTTGTTAGCGCGTTCTGGGGATCTCGACCTCGCCCTCCTCGCCGCGACAGAATTAACCGCTTTCGACCCGCCCCTGCGTGCCGCCTCCTTAAAATTATTGAGCGTAGCGCGCCATCCCGCCGTCTTACCCCAACTCGCCCGGGGGCTAGAACATTCCAACTTAGCAGTACGTTTGTGGGCAGCCAAAGCGCTGGCTGCGTATGGAGAAGAAGGATTGCCCCTAGCGGCCAAGCAATTGCGATCGCCGCGCGCTGAAGTCACCGAAGCCGCGATCGCCGCGATCGGTCAAGTACGGACGCGCGCCGCAGAAGACCTCCTGTTTGAGGATTTAAAAGCCGATTACAGCTTAGTATTACCGAGTTTGCGCTGGCAGGCAGCCATTCCCCCCCACAACCCAGATTTAAACCCCCTGAAGATTGCGCTGGAAGATTTCCGCGATCGCGTAAGCCATCGCGTCCTTTACGTCCTCTCCAACCTCGATCGCGAAGGCACTGCCAGCACGATTCGCCGCATCCTCAATACCTCCGACGCGCGCCTAAAAGCCAACGCCCTAGAAACCCTCGCTGCTAGTCCCTATCGGCGGTTTGTGGTTCCCGTTCTTCCCCTATTCGAGCCGCAACCTGCCGGAACCTATAACTTAGTTGCCACTCAAAAAAGTTTAACCGAAGCGTTGAATGCGAGCAATCGCTGGATTCGTTTGGCGGCGAGCTTTGCCACGGGCGGCGGCGTACCCAATAGTTGGCAGTGGCCCGAGGAATTCACCCCCGAGGATTTGCCGCCGACACCGAGCGCGGAAGCCCAATTTCTCGAGCGCACCCTATTTCTAAAAACAGTATCCCTACTCCAACCGCTTTTCCTAGACGAACTGTTACTTGTCAATCGCGCCTTGCGCTGCGAGCATTTTGCGGCTGGAGAGATTCTGTGCGCGGCGGGAACGATGGGGCGCGGGCTGCATATTGTTTGGCGAGGCAAAGTCGAGATCGCACCAACGCCTTCTACAGAAACGCTTGCCGCCAGAGCGCACGGAGAATCCGCTCTTTCGGTTCTCGAACCGACGGAGATCGAAGTATTGCCGTATCTGAAACCGGGGCAATTTTTTGGGGAGATGACGCTGCTGGACGATACCCCTTTAAGTTTCAATGCGATCGCGCGATCGCATTGTACGATTTTAACCCTTTCAAAAGGCGATTTCAGCGCCCTCGTAGACCTTTATCCGCGATTGTTAATGGGATTATCCAATCATTGATATTGTAGACTTCACCCTCATTCATCCAAAGCGCGAATATCGCTCACATCGGGACAGCGATAGAGTTTTAGACCGTAACCGTTAATGTTAGGAAAAGAGTTGGACTGGGCGATACAATCGTGGAGATCGATAGGAGCCTGAAAATTGACCAACCACAGATCCAGCGATCGCGGCATTGTTTTCAGAACGCGCGTCAGCGTTTCCGTTGCTACCGTTGAGTTTTTTTCGGGTTGATGGGCAAGCAAGAAATTCGTTTTTTGAGCAATTTCTGTATTTTTTAACTCCCACGCCAATCCCATCATTTCTCCCACTTGGACTAAGGTTTCATGAGTTGTGGCAATTAAGACAGACTCTGCGGCTGCCGACTGTTCGAGGAAGGGCAGAGCGAGATCGGGGCGATAATACTTTTGATAGCCCCAATTACAAACAACGGTAATTGCACTCAAGAAACCGACCAACCAAACTATCGCAACGGTACGTTTTCCATTCCCACCGATCGCGCGATGGCGAGGCGGTTTGAGGCGATCGGAACGTTCCAAACTCGCCCCCAAGTCTCCATATTGCCAGCAAGCCGCCAAACTGCCGCCTAACAGTAAAATTGCCCCCGGAAAATAGACGAAACTATAGCGCGCGCCGCGCGTAATATCGATGCCTTTTAAATAGGTAACGGCAAAAAAGATCGCGATCGCGCCTGCCACAAACGCTAAAGCAACCCGCAATCCTAAATGATAGTTTGGGTGTCGTACCTGCATTTTTGCGCCCCAAACTAAAATCGGCACAACCCAACAAAAATAGGCAAACATCAAAATTCCCGACACCACCACTACGGCTAAAAAGGGCGATTCTACTGGCAATAAATACAGCATCGTAATAACCGACGCACCCAATTGAAAGATCGGGTTAATCAGTCCCAAAAAACTGCGATTATCCTGACGAATCCAAGCCGTCATCGTACTTCCATAGTTATCGGGCAGGACAAAATGCAGCCAAGCTAAGATAAAAAGTCCCGTCCCCAATCCGGTTAAACCCAAACGATAGAGATTATTTTTAAAGAGTAAAAACAGTCGCGTTTGTCGATCGCCCCTCGAACTTTTGAAAGCGCGCGAACTCAAACTTGTCGCTTGGCGGGCGTGGGTATTTGACTTGACGCGCCGCCACAAGATTGCCAGCAAAACTGCTAGCGCGATCGCTTCGGCTCCCAATGCCAGAACGAAAAAGTAGTGCGAGCAAAAGCCGAGGATATTCGCCACAATCCAAAGGGCGATTAGTCCCATCGGAATCGTCGAACCGCGCCAAAGGTACTTAATCGCCGCTGTGAGACACAAGAGCGAAGAAATGACAAAAAGAATGGCGAGCGTATAATGGCGGGCTTCCTGAGCGATGTAGATGCCGTAGGGAGAGACTGCCATGAGCGCGGCGACAACATGGGCGATCGCGATCGAACCGAAGGCAACGCGCGCCAATAGGTACATCGCGGGGATGGAAAGAACGCCCAACAGAGCAGGGAGCGATCGCGCCACCCAAACCGAGATATAATGCCCCATCGGAAACAACTTCATCCAGAAGTGCGCCAGCAGAAAATACAGCGGCGGATGGTTATCTTCGTGCAGCAGATGTGAGATAACATCGCCCGCAGTTCCCCCAAAATTCGTTTGGAGCGGTTGCAGCAGCGTTGTCAGCGCGATCGCTTCGTCGGTGGGAACCCCTCGAAAGCTATTTCCCAAGCTAAACACCAACGTTGCAAACTCGTCCGTCCAAGGCGGTTTTGCCGACAGCAGCGTAAAGCGCAAGAGCGCGCCAATTCCAATCCATACCAGTAGTAAAGGCCAAGTTGAAGCGCGCTGCATCGGTGCAAGCAAGCGTTTGGGGGTGGGAGCGAGCAACTTGGATAACTGCATGGGAGTGGGAAAGATGTTGTCCTGGAGCTTCTAATTGTGGAACAAAGTTTCCTTAGCCGCAAGCCAATCTTCAGTGTATCGAGAATCCGTTAATTTCGGTTTTTAAGGGCTTCAAGTTCGCTAGGGCGGTTTTTCCGGGAGAGTTTTAAGGCATGGCCGCCGCGATCGCTGAAAATGGGTAGGAGAAGAAATAAGTAGGGCTTGGGCGAATAATCTTGTCAATTATTCACCCAAGCCCTAGATAAGTCCCGTACTGTGGAACCAACATTCCTGTAATCCCTTTGACGATCGAAAGCTATTTATCGGACGGGGATTTCAAGGCGAAAGTTCTATGCAGTTTCAATTTTAATTGAGTCTTACTGACCCCGCATTTTTTCCGACCAAACGCGAGTTGGCAGTCCCCAAACATAAATGAAGCCTTCCGCCGCTTTATGGTCGAATTGGTCTTCTGCACCGTAGGTAGCCAAGTCGGTTGCATAGATAGAATTTTCCGATTTGCGTCCGACAATTTTGGCACTGCCTTTAAACAACTTGACGCGCACGGAACCCGTAACTCGTTCCTGCGTTTGGTCGATAAACGCATCGAGAGCGGTTTTTAAGGGGGAGTACCACAACCCTTGGTAAATTAAACGGCTGTAGGTGTCCTCAATGCTGCGTTTGTATTGGGTAACATCGGCAGTCAGCGTCAAGCTTTCTAAGTCGCGGTGGGCGTGGATGAGGACGAGGAGAGCGGGCGTTTCGTAGATTTCGCGCGATTTAATCCCGACGAGACGATTCTCGATCATATCGATGCGTCCGACTCCGTGTTTGCCCGCGAGGTCGTTTAACTGGGAGATGAGGTCAACAGGGTCGAGGGTTTGTCCGTTGAGGCTGACGGGAATGCCGCGCTCGAAGCCGATTTCGATGTATTCGGGTTCGTCGGGCGTATCTTCTACGGCTTTGGTTAAAATAAAGACTTCTTCGGGGGGTTCTTCCCAGGGATCTTCGAGAATTCCCGCTTCGATCGCGATTCCGAGTAAGTTGCGATCGATACTATAGGGGGAAGACTTTTTCACGGGGGTGGGAATGCCGAAGCGTTCGCCGTAAGCGATGGTTTCTTCGCGACTCATTCCCCATTCCCGCGCGGGGGCGAGAACTTTCAGTTCGGGATGAAGGGCGAGGATAGACACCTCAAAGCGAACTTGGTCGTTCCCTTTGCCGGTACAACCGTGGGCGACGGCATCCGCGCCGTAGGCGGCAGCGGCTTCGACGAGCATCTTGGCAATTAAGGGACGCGCGAGGGCGGTAGAGAGGGGATAACGGTCTTCGTAGAGGGTATTGGCTTTAATAGCGGGAAAGGCGTAGTCTTTAACGAAGCTTTCGCGTCCATCGACGACGAGAGAAACCGATGCGCCAGATTTTAAGGCTTTTTCTTTAATCGGGCCGAGTTCATCTCCTTGACCGAGGTCGGCGGCGAGGGTAATGACTTCCTCAACGCCCCACTCTTGCTTGAGATAGGGAATGCAAACGGAGGTATCGACTCCCCCGGAGTAGGCTAAAACAACTTTGCGTGCGCGACCCATTCAGTGTGACCTCAAAAAACGAAACAATCGGCTATTGTATCTGAATTTTTCATTTACGTCCGATTTCGTTGTGTCTAAACTGAATTTGCGTCTGATGGGAATTCCTCGAAGCCCTAGGAGCCAGGAAAATAACGCATAATTTCAGTGGAGGGCTACAGAAAGCCCGCGCTCTATGCGTCAGCATGAGCGTCGGGTAGTTTACTGTATGATGAAGATACTCTGAGTTGAGAGAAAAAATGTGAGTTTGCGGCGATCGCTAAATTTTTTAGGCAACCTGGGTAATACCAGTCACCAGTTTGCTGTAATTGGTTTGGGACGTTTTGGGAGAGCCGTCTCTTCTGAGTTACATCGCATGGGCTACGATGTATTGGGGACGGATATTGATGAAAAGCTGGTCGCTCAAGTTTTGAGCCAGCGGATGGCTGCCCACGCTATCCAATTGGACTCGACCGAACCGCTGGCGTTGAAGGAAGCAGGGATTTTTGAGTTCGATACGGTCATTGTCGCGATCGGAAATTACTTGCAACAAAGTATTATTACGACGTTGAATTTGAAAGAAGCGGGAGTTCCTCACGTTGTTGCGAAAGCATCTACGGAAATTCACGGAAAATTACTGGAAAGGGTTGGAGCCGACCGCGTAGTTTACCCGGAAGCCGAGGCGGGGTGCAATTTAGCGCGAGCGCTTACCCGACCTTCAGTGCTGGATAATTTTGACTTAGACCCCGAACATAGTATTGTCGAAGTGTTAGTTCCGGAGGAGTTTCACGGAAATACGATCGCGGAATTGCAACTTCGCAGCCGTTATGGTTTAACGTTATTAGCGATCGGTAGCGAAGATAAGCATTTCCAAATTAACCCCCTTCCCAACCAACGCCTCGATAAAGGGATGGCAATGGTGGTTTTGGGGGCCAATAAAGATATTAATAAGTTGCTCGATTAGCGCTTGTGCGAGGGATTTCGCTTGTACGTCGCCACTAACAGCAGCGCTATCGCGCTTAACCCGACTATAGCGCCCGGTTCTGGTACGGATGCGGCATTGAGCGGATTATTGGGCTTATTCAACTGTTCCTTACCATCTTCTACTTTACGCTCGAAGCGATCGCTCGAGGCTTCCGCTTCGGCAAGTAACTTGCGCTGTTCGTCGTTAACCAGGACAATCATGGACGAGTAAGGCGTAACGATGCCCTGGGTTTTCGCGATCGCGTGAATCGCATCCAACGCCTTCACCTGTTTTCCATCCGTCTCCCGACTCAGCGCCCGCACCAACACCCGCGCCGCCAGCGGTGCAAAATCTTCCCCAGCAGGCGTTTGCGAAATCTCAAAAGAAACGGGCTTCACCTTGACATTTTGTTTGTCTTGTGTACTGTCTCCACCGCTTGCCAACTTTTCTACCTGCCAAACATAACCATCGGCAACAAAAATTGGCAACTTCGCGATCGCAGACTTTTGCAGCTTCTCCGCGATCGCAAGGCGTTCCAAAACGGCTGCTAAATCCGTTGCCGCCCCGCCGTTGCTATCCTGAATCGCCTTCAGCATCCCATCATCGTAAGCAGGTGCGAGGTTATCTAAATGCACCACCCAGAGGGGCGCAGTCGGAACCGGCACTTCCCCCTTATCTTTGGAAAGTTCGTAACTGCCCTCATCGGTAATCAAGAAAATGCCGTCGTAAGTCGTACTTCCTTGCAAACTCGCAAACTGCCGCAGCATTTCTTTTAACGGCAACGTCCCGTAAAACGTTAGCTTGCGCGGCTCGAATGACTGCAAATGGTCGAGACGTTGCGGTTGTCCGCCCGTCGCCGTCGTAAGGTATAAATCGGCATCGTTATTGGTTGGATTATTATCGGCGAAACCTTGTTGCTTCAACCAATCCAACGTTTTTTGTAAGGCTGCCCCTTGACGGCTCATACTGTACGACGTATCGAGAACGATAGCCAAGCGTTTATTCTCCGGTGTAACGCGCTCCGATTCATTCAAACCTTTCGCCGCGACGCGATAGCCATTTAACGTTACCTGCTGCACCTGTTTCGGCGCTGAACCAGCAGCCGGTAGAAAGGCTTCCAACCAATCCTTATCGAATCCCCTCACTGCCTTGCCATTCCGCAGGCGTTCGGTGCGATCCGTCCAGAAAATATTGCGCTGTTCTGCCAAATCCGGCAGCGCCCAACCCTTTTCGTCGCGCATCACTTGATAAGTCATCCAGAGGTGCATTTCCGTCGGGCGCGTCACCGCTTCTCCCCGCCGCATTCGGTCTCGTTCCCAAGCGGCGAGTTTTGCCGGAACGGGGAAGGCACGCAGGCGATATTGGCGCGGCCCGACTTGTTCCAAGAGGGCGGGGTCTACCGGGCGCGGGCGGTTAACTTGGGAGTTATAAACCTTTTGGGCTGCACCGCGCGGCGAAACTTGGAAGGGAAAGCGCTTGCTTAAATCAGCGCTATCGCCCAACCAAACGCCCGTTAAAACCGCACTTTCTGGCAGCGAAAACGAATAGAAAATTTCTTCGACATCAAACGTTTGGTTGTTATAGACTTCGTGAAGTTCGACTTCAGCATAATCGCCTCGTTCTTTGACGCTAACGGCTTGTTTGGCCAGCCAAACTTTCTGCTGACCGATATTTAAAACCCCCGCTTTAGCATCGTCGAGGATGACGGTAGATTTGAGCGCGCGGAGAATGGATTTGCGTTCGCCTTTTTGGATGGGGGTATCGAAAAATTGTTCGTAGAGTTGGCTGGCTTTTTTATCGTCGGCGCGATCGCCTTGGTATAAAAAGGGCGATGCCAGAGTATTGTAGGCATTTTGTATGCCTTGCACCATCGGTTCGGGAAAACCGAAGATACTGCGATACATGACCCGAATTTGGTTGCTTTCTTTCCAAGTGCCGAGGTAACGGTAAGGAGAAAGGTAAGCATTCAACAGTCCGCTACGAATATCTTCCGATTTTGTTAGTAAGGTTTGCCGTTGCGCGTCGGTTTGCGGCGGCGGTTCCAGCAGCTTAAAAACTTGCGTCTGCGGCTGGTTTTGGAAGGCAATGTAGAGCGCAGTCCAAGCCGTCAGTACGCCTAAAAGCATTTGGAGGGCGCGCATTCTTCCATATTGCGCCCCAAACGCTCGTAAGATTCGCTGCCCGGAATGGACGTACAAACCCGCCAGCATTGAAGGCATTCCAACAAAGAGGGTTATCGAAATCGCAAAGAAAATGGCAAAGGTCGGAATGAACCATAATGCTGAGAAAAAATAGTGCGTCAGTTGCCACCAAAACCCGCTTAGCCATTGGAACGAGAAGAACGCTTTCAGAAACCAAGCGGCAACGGGTAGCGCATAAAATAGCAGGACTGCACCGACATACAACCCGACAACCAGCATGAGGACGTGCAGGGCGACTTGCACCCAAGGTAGAAAGCGTTGGGCTTTTCGTCCGGTAACGGAGGTGGGTTCCCAGGCTGGAAAATAAACAATCTCGCGATTCTTAGGAAAAACGCCGAGGTAGCCGACGAGTAGTTCGACAGCGAAGGCAGCGACGCAGACTAAGACAGTGCCTAAAACGAGGTGGCTGGCGGGGGTGAGTTCCCGCAGGACGAAGGAGCGGACGAGGAACAGGAGGAAGAGGGGCGCTTCTACGCCGTAGAAGAGGCGCAGGAGTTCGAGGGGCTGACGGCGAAATTTTATTGCGCCAATCAGGGTGCAAATGGTCGGTGTAAGAATAATACCGAGAGCGGAGATTAAAAATTCGGATTGGATTTCGCCGGAAAAGACGGCTTGGACGAGGGGAATGAAGATGAAGGGAAGAATCCCTACATAAACGACGGATAGAAAAGTTAGATTCCAGAGCCAGAAGCTGGCGAAGTAGGCGAGTTCGAGGAAGGGTTTCATCTTGACTTCTGCCGAGTAGGGGCTGTTAAGTCTTCACGCACAACGCCCACGATTTCGTAAAAGCCTACGGATTATTACAAAAGTTCATGGAAGAGGCGAACGGATAGTGTAGGATGACAATTTTATTGAATTACTTCAGCAAACTTGCTGGCAACCGTTCGCTCAAGATTTCGACCCAGTTGGAAAAATATGTTGCTTCTTTACTTCATACAAACTATGCAAAAATATGACCAATATCTACATCTTGCCACCAAATTATCAGTAGCATAATCTGCCGCTATCAATTTTACTATAATAAAGATGGAGAATGCCGACTTTAGGGCAAATTGGAAATAGGCAATACTAAATTAGCGCTCTTGAATATCAGTATGAAAAAAGTTGCAAGCCCTATCTCAACCGGAGGTGCTGGATCTGATTACGAAAACCGAGTTGGTGCTTACTACCTAGCAGCATTGCTATTGCAAGCAGTTCCTCGCGGTCAAGAGGCAGGAGTAACACGAGAAGTCCGTTTTCAGCGTCTCTATGAGGGAGAGCCACTAGATGACCTTATTATTGTTTCGGAGCTTCAAGTGGGTGAGGCTAAGCTTGCTCTCCAAATTAAACGAGATTTAACTTTCGGTGAAAAAGACGAAACTTTTGATGAAGTAATCCAAGCTTGTTGGGAAACTTTCAAGTCTTCGGAATTTCATATTGGTATTGACCGCTTTGGGATTGGAATCGGGCTTTATTCAAAAAATATTGATGAATACTATCAAAGCGTTCTTACTTGGGCGCGTACCAGTACAGATTCAAACGACTTCCTCAAAAGAATTAATCAACAAAATTTGGCAAATAAAACTCAGCGTAGCTTTATCCAATTGATTCGTGGCAAGTTAGATACTTACTTAGGGAGTAATGTAACCGATGATGAGTTATGGGACTTCCTGCGCTCGATGGTTATTTTGCATTTTGATTTTCAGCGAGATGGTTCGCGTGACTATAGCTATACTGTTGAGATGGTGAATCATCTGCTAAATACTGATAAAAAAACTGAAGCACCGCAACTTTTCACTGAACTTGTTGATGTGGCTGCTCAGGCAAATAGAACTGCTGGTAGCTTTAATGCAGATATTTTGAGAGACAAATTGCAGGCTAAGTTTGCCTTGCTCTCACCCATCAATTGTCGTTCTGATCTTGAGAAGATAGGAGAAGAATCAGATTTTGCGCTAAGGGATATCCGAGTTGATATTGGAGGTTTAACTCTTAGTCGAACCGCTCTAATCGTTGATGCTCTAGAAAAGCTTTCAGAAGCATCACTAATTGAGATAGTTGGCTCATCTGGAGTTGGTAAGTCAGCCGTATTGAAGACTCTTGTTGAGTATCAACGAGGAGAAGGTCAAGTTTTAGTTATTTCAGGAGAGCGTATCACCGGGACAGGTTGGAGCAGTTATGCAAGCACTCTACAACTCAAACAGCCACTAAATAAACTTCTCGTAGCATTAAGTGGAAGTTCTAGACCAACTATTTTCATTGATGGGATCGATCGGATTGTTGACATAGGTAAACGTGCTGTTGTGAATGATTTACTTCGCACGTTAGCAGAGGTTCCACTCAGCGAAGATGGTTCTCGGCATTGGACAGTTGTATTCTCAGCACGGGAAGAAGATCTTCAAGATGTCTACCTATGGTTGAACTGGCAAGCACTAGGAAAACCAATAAGGTTGCAAGTACCGGAATTAACCGTAGAGGAACTCCAAAGTATTGTCGAACACAGTCCTCGACTTAAACCACTGTTATCTCTGAGTCAGCTTTCACCGATTCTTAAGAATCCATTAATGTTGAGACTTCTAGAAGATCCACGTATGCTTCCAAATCCAGAAGACTTACCACCTGTTGCTACGGAGATTGAAGTAAGCAATGTGTGGTGGGAAAGAGTCATCATTGGTCAAAATCTTATTGTTGGTGAAGCCAGAGAGCAAATACTTATAAATCTAGGTGAACAGGCTGTTAAATCTCCCCGAACTCGGCTCCGCATTAAAAATGCTGATTCAGAAGCAGTTATTTCTCTGAAACTAGATCGGATTATTATTAAAGACCCTGATCGGCGATTGTTTCGCTTTGGTCATGACTTACTTGAGGACTGGGTGATGCTTCGCGTACTAAATGAATATCGAGAGGAACTGCCTGCTTACCTAAAAGAGTTGGGTGAACCTTTCGGTTTATTGAGATCTGTTCAGTTAGTGGGAGTCGCTCTCCTGGAAAACCATGCCACGGCTGAATCTTGGATAAACTTGATTGAACAAGTTGAACAAGCTTCGGAACTTTCTCCTAGATGGCGGCAAGCATTACTGACTGCACCTCTAGTATCTCCACGTTCCAGCGAATTGCTTGATAAAGCTGAATCGCCACTCATAGCTGATAATGCACGGCGACTTATCGAGTTAATGGTTGCAATCCGAACATTGGAAGTGATGCCAAACTTTTCACTAATGTCTTTATTTACAGAAGAAGAATTACGGTCAAGCGATCGCTTGATGCCACTTTTAATGAGCGATCCAATTCCAAGATGGTCAGTATGGCAACCTTTCATGGGTTGGTTGCTAAAACACCTCAATGATTTACCCACCACCGTTCGCCCAGAAGTTGTTAAGCTCATGGAGATTTGGCAAGTCAAATCTCCAACAGACTCAATTTATCGAAAGGAAATTGGTGAAATAGCGATCGCATGGCTTAATGAAGCGGAAGGAGAGGTTGGTAATGCCGAGATATAACGAATACGAAACCCGTTTACACAGAATTGTCCTACACTCAGCAGATGTTCTGCCAGAGAAAGTTGGAACTTACCTTAGTGAACTCGCTAAGTCTAGGAATTACGATACGAAAAAGGATGTAGTTTCTAAAATTCAAGACTTCAAGCCTCTTGTCGATTCAATTCCAAAAGAATTTGTTGATTTTGTCATCACTGTGCTTATCGAAAAGCCAATCAATCCAGAAAGTCACACCAGTATTTCTAGACAAATAACTCCCTCACTAGAAGATAGGAATTTTGGTATAGAGGAGATTTTTGATTTTTTTCCACCTGCTCCTGTTCAAGGGCCTTTCTTATATCTCTTACTTAATAATGAGGATGAAGGACTGCGGCTAGTTCATGCTCTTGCCAATGCTGCATCTGAAAAATGGCGTGAGTATAAACAGCGAAAAGAATTCGATCAACCTGCATTGACTCCTCTACCAGTAACTATTAACTTACCTTCTGGTATTCGTGAATTCTGGGGGGATACAGAAGTTTATTGCTGGTTTCGAGGAACAACTGTTGGTTCATATCCAGTGATTTCTGCCTTGATGGCATTAGAAGAGTGGATGGAGAGACAGATTGAAGCAGGTAGAGATGTTGAATCCCTTGTTGAGAAAGTGTTGCGTGGGAGCAATTCTGTTGCTGTGCTAGGTATTTGCTTAAGTATGGCACTTGCTTATCCTGAAAAGTGTCTAAAAGTAGCGTTGCCAATCGCTAGTTCTCCCGATATTTGGGAAATGGACATAAGTCGTCTAGTTCATGAAAGCAGCAATTCATGGGATGGGCTTAAGGAATGGGAATGGGATGAGAGCAAGAAGTTATATTACGAGGTTCTGGAAAGGCGAAATAAAAGACCGCAGCGTTCGCAGGAGATTAGAGGTTTAGCTATGCACTATATTTTGTCGAAAGATCGCTCTTTAAGAGTTCCATTCGAGCAGGCAGTTGAGAAATTCACAGAAAACCTTCCCTTTCGTTATCAAGAAGAAAAATCAGATCCAAACGCTGTAGCTGCTCTCCGAGAAAAGATGGAGAACTATCAAGTTTTTGGGAGGATAGAAAATTATAGACAACAGCAAGTGGGTGAGCATTGGCACATTTGGGTGGAGCGTCCTGAAGAAATTAGAAAACGCAATGATGAGCTTTTTGCCCCTAACTTTGAATGGCAACGTTGGCTTGGGGTATCTCTATGGGCAAAACAAACAATTAAAGATGGTAGGCAACAAGAGCGGATGACTTTAGAAGAAGCTGTTGCAGTAGCTAAAGAATTACAAACATCTGAAGACTTTATTCAATCGGATCGAGAAGATATTCATGGTGTTACTCGTCTTCAAGCAATAGCTGGTGTTGCCGCAGCTATTCTGATTGCAGATTTTGAGTGGACTAGAACACAGAATCATTTGGAATGGAGCCGTGCTATTCTACTTGCGGCTGCTCGTATGGCTGAAACATCCATGTATGCTATGTCACCGTTTAGCGCGAAAGTTTATGCTGGGCGAGGTTTAGCTTTACTGGCTACTCATGGTGTAGTAGATATTGAAGTACGGCAGCAGATTCTCCAGTTAATAAGTGAGTCACTTAGACGCTTTTCCCGTGCTGGAGAAGTGGTAAAAGCAGTCTTCAGTGGTCTACAAAATGCTTGGAATGTCGATCCAGTATTGTGCTGGAATGCCTTGAGCCTTTGTCTCTCTCTATCTGTAATTCCCGGAAAACTTTACTATGAAACTAGCCATAAGGAGCTAGAAACTTGGGAGGACAATGTTATTCAGAGTCACTTTGACTATATAGCAAAAGACGAAATTTCTGAGCTTCCTGGAATCCCCACAGCAAGAAGCATTGTTTTTATTCACGGGAATGCTGAGTATGGGCTTTATGCTTTGCCACTTACAGAACTGTGTCGAGACTCAGCCACGAAAAACAAATTGCTCCAGCTTTGTGATGATTTAGTAGCTCGAACAATTGCTGACAACTTGCCAGTGGACGGGAAGCCCTATTCAGAGCCTCATAAGCCCTATATGTGGAATCCTTTTATCTTTAACTGGGCAGCCTATTTGGCAAAATCGCTCAGTGTTGAAGAGACTCGTCACCACATTCTGAGACCACTACGAGACAATTGGTCTCAGGTTCCAGAACTGACGGCAGATCTTCTGAATGGATATATCAGTCATCAAATCGCTTACGTCGAAGGACCAACCGCACAAACTTTAGAAATTTGGAAGGAAATTTGCAACTGGGTACTGGATAGTCCAGAAATTGCGAAAGAAGCCAGTTATGACTACCTCGATCGTGATATTGGGGAAGTTTTACAACTGATCGTCTTTACCCAGCATGGTAGTTCTCGCATTAAGGATGACTGGCAGCACGCCCACCTTTTTATTGATATTTTTGACAAGTGGGTTAGCGTAGCTGGTCATAATCCTTACGCCTATAGTCATCTTCTTACAATGCTCAATGGTATTGGCTGGCAGTTTGCACCAGAATCAACACTCGAATGGTTGAATCGATGTGCGAGTAATGCTGTTCATTCCAAAGGTTATGAACAGCGTGGGAATGGAAGACGAACAGCAGAATTATTAAACCGTATTTGGAACAGCTTCGAGCGACAGATTCGTAATGATAAGGTACTCCTAGAACTGTATTCTAATCTTGTGTATCGACTCGTGGAAACTGGTATTCCCCTTGCGAGTGTGCTTCGACAGAATCTAGAGGGGCGGAGATCGGTGCTTTGAGTCTCTGATACAGCACTATTCAGCAAAGGTAGTTTCCGTATCCATAAATAAAGGAGTTTGCTTACGGAAGTGTCATTCATTTTAGCTCTCCATAAATCGCCCAAATCGCCATTGCGCGCAGGTAGTGACTGGCGCGGAAGGTTCCGGCGGCGGTAATGGCTTCGGGGGTACGAAACTGCAAACCGTTGTCGTAGATTTGGCGGACGACGGTTTCAGCAAGGCGGAAGGCTTCGTCTTTGCGTCCCATTTGTACTAGGAAGGCGGCGAGTCCGAAGTTAATTCCCGTCCAAACTTCGAGGGGATGGGTGGAGTTGGGGTTTTCGGGCGTACCGTCGGGTTTTACGCCATTCGCTGCACCAAATTTTCCTTCGTTGAATTTCAAAAAGCACGAGTCATAGATTTTGTCAAGGGCAATTTCGGCATAGTTGCGCTCGACGACGGCGGGTAAATCGAGGAGTTGGGCGTAGTATTGCCCGCAAAGTTGATCGGCCATGACGACTTCGGAACCGCTTTGACTGTCGAGGCGGTAGTATTCGCCGTTCCAGAGTGCGGGATGGTAAAGCGATCGCGCTTGTTGCAACCAGTCGCGATAAGTGGCGATCGCGCTTTCAATCCCTTGGGGGTAGTCGGTGGGTTGCAAGTTGGGATTAGCAGGTGGATATTGCAGTAAGATTTGTGCGATCGCGCAAGCCGCCTCGAGGGCAGCAATCCACAAGCCGCCGCAGTAGGCGCTAATCCCCTGCAAGCGCCAATCATCGAAGGTTTGATCGGGCGCGCCGGAATTTTCCGGGATGCCATCGCCGTCTTTATCGAATTCCTTCAAATAGACTAAAGTTTGTGCGATCGCGCCCCAACATTCCCACAAAAACTCCGTATCCGTTGCCCCCGTTAACAAATAATCCCGATACACTTGCAACACAAAATCGCAGGGTAAATCCTTCCACTGATTGCAATCTTGGTAAGCGGTGTAATTCGTTTTCTCCCAGGGATGTTCGTTCGGCGCGCCCAAGTCGTGAGGGGTAGCCCCAGCAAGCTTGCGGGGGGCGGTGGTGCGATCGTAACCGATCAGGCGTAAGGTCGCATCCTGCTGGGGGATGGCGCGGGCAAAGGCTTCCATTGCTGCCTTTTCCAAGCGCGGAAAATGATACAGCAAGCCAAACGATCCGTACAAGCGTACATCCAAACTTTCGTACCAACGATAATCCAAACATTCCAAGACGGCAAACTGTCCCACCGGATCCGTCTCCGTCGCCGCCGTCCAGAGGGTTCCCCCATCTGCGAGTAAATATAACTCGTTAAACAGGGCCATTTTCAACCAATCCGGCCAATCTTCCCGCCCCAAAACCGGCGCTTGCCAAGCTTGAATTTTATCCCGCCAGACATCGCTATGTTTGAGGGCAGTGCGAACCACCGTCCAAGCATTATTGCCGGTACGGGCGAAAAAGTCGGTATGGCGGCGATAGTAGCGCGTACCTTGCGCAAATTCCGTAATCGGGAAGTCCCACGCCAAAATAAAGGGAATTTTGCGCGTTTTTCCCGGACGCACGGTAAAGCGCACGGCCATTGCTGCGGCAATTTGTTCGCCGGGGGAAGCGGGGGTTTCGTCTTCGAGATCGGGGAGAGAACCGTTAGCGGCGAAAGAATCCCAAACTTCGCTCCCATCGCCGCTGGGGTTCCAACGTCCGAGATAGAAATTTTCCAAACTAGGGTTAGCAATGGTTGCGATCGCCATTTGTCCTTCCCCTTCCTGTAACTCATCGTAGAGACGCAGGCGGTTGAACAAACAGCCGACGCGATGAAAATCGGCAATCCATTGATTGTAATTGCCGGTACTGTCGCCCCAGCGCGGCTGATAGTCATAGATGGGGCTGCCGTCATCCCGCATCTGAATGACGGGAGACTGAACCGCATTGGTAAACCAGCCGACGCTATTTTGCCAAGTGAAGAGAATGCTGAGGGTAATGGCGCGATCGCTGGAGTTATGAATCGTCCAATCGAATACCGCGACGGGATAGCTCGATTCTTGGTAAGAATGCGCCCAAATCGGCGAAAACTGCTCGCAGATAATTTCCGATTCAAAAACGCCCGCATACTCGAACCAACTGCGGGGATAGAGGGCGTGATAAGTACCGCCATCTTGGGGATACCAGCGCCAGCGCGACAAACTCCCATCTTCCGGCGCATCCGTACAAAGGGCATAAGCTTGCGCCGTCCCGCCCTCCGGTTGCTCGAAAATACTAAATTGACAGGCGGGCAGAGAACGGAAGGTATGTTCGCCGCCGTCGAGGTGCCAGAGGTTAAAATCGCCGCGCGGAGAACGGCCGATACAACCGGATCCCAAGCCGCCCAAAGGCATTCCGTGCCAGGGGCCATCGTCGAGATTGCTAGCGTAGCGGACGGTATAGGGATTATCCCATCCAAGGCCGATAGGGCGCTTCCAAGCACAGGTGGGGATTTCGGGGCGGGGAGTTTGAAAGATCATCGGAAATTTAGATGGGAAACCCCGTCCTTCTCGGACGGCTTTACAGGGACTATAGTAGGTGGCTTTAGCCCAGTGAGGATGTCAATCCCTGATTTTAATGGATTCCTGTAGAAGTAAGTTTAGGAAGAGAGTAATTGTAGGGTTACGCGATCTCGATCGCATCTCGAAGTTGGATCGGATCGCGTAAATACGCCGTTGAGATCGATAAGCCTTATCGAATTTATCACCCGCGAGGACGGCAGAGATCGTAGTTTTTGCTTTATCAAACCTTCACAATTATAAGAACAGCCCTCTAAAACCCCTTCTCTACGATGTATCCCTCACTCTTCCTAATGCGCGCACTTTCCATGAAAAGCGTCCTCTACTTCATTTTGCTTTGGGAAAGGTGTCTGCGAAGCTTATCCTCGCAACGTTCGCTCGCCAACGCTGCACGGGCGAGTTCGAGAGAGTTTCTCGCTTTGGTTTGGGGAACGTGGCTGTTATTATTGACCAGTCACCTTGCCCTTACCGAGTTTACAACTTATCCTTCTCGGCTCTCCCTAGAACCCACGAATGTTAGCAAAAGCTATACACCGCCAGATTTGGGCGCACCGACTTCAACTTTCGGGACGGGAACCCGTTAAAGGGCGAGCGAAAGGTTCGGACAGAGAAAGGGATTAGACACGCATTCAAACTCGCTCCAGATGCGATCCCGAAGCTGCGATCGCCAACTTTCTTTCGCTCGGTTTAAGTTTCGCAACGATATTCGACGTATATACGCCCCCAGAGCCAGAAACTAAGGACGCTGTACGAGTTTCCGGTAGACTATGCTAAGACGCATCGCCATAACTCAAAGCTTATCTTTACAATTGCTCTGTCTCCCAACTTTTGCGTATGCTCGCGTTTTTATTAGACTCGAAATTGCTCGGAATTGCCGCGCTCTCATTTCCACTCATCTCGATCGCGTTCCCCAGTTTCGGTACAGCCCTTCCAACCCAGTATGCTGAAGGGGAGGGCGAAACGGCGATCGCACAAAACGAGACAACGACAGAACTGCTGGCTGCGATGAATCGCTTGCAAGCGCAGTTAACCGCATCGGCTGGAGAGGATGCTAATTTGAGCCAAGAGAGCGATCGCCTGCAAGGTTTGCTCCAAAGCACGTTACAAGAGCAATCGCTGACGATTACGCCAGAACTGAGTCAAGCGAGTGAGAGCTTGAGAAGTGCGATCGCAGCGCGCTTAGAACGCCAAGACGCACCCCTCACGCCGGAACTGCGGCAAAAACTGGGAGCGATTCGGCGATCGCTCGGCACGCTCTTTAGCAATAATCCTTACAGCGTCAGCCCAGAAATCCTCGAAAATAGTCCCGTCTTGCAAAGTTGGGGAAAAGAAGTTCCCGATGTTCTCGAAGAAATTCGCCACGATCCCGCCTTTCGCACCCGCGTGCGGCTGGGCTATGCTCATTACCCTTCCACCGATGGCAAAGGCGGCTTTAACGTCGGTGTAGAAGATATTTTGCTCGGGCGCAGTGGCTTTACGGTGAGTGCGAACTACGATCGCGCCTTTAACGGCGATCGCGCTACCGCAGGAGTCGATCTCAACTATTACGTCCTCCCGCTGGGCAGTTATGTTAACATTGCTCCCGTCGTTGGCTATCGCAACATTACCACAGGCCCCTACTGGACGGATGGCGTTGCCGTGGGCGGAAAAGTCATTCTCCCACTCTCTCGTACCGGGGCCGCCGATATTTCCTTTTCTCAACTATTCGTTTCTCCCGGAAGCGCTAACGAAGTCGGCATTACAACCCTCTCTGCCGGTTATGCTTTTACTCCTAACCTGCGCCTTTCAACAGATATTCAAAAACAAAATTCCATCGGCGATAAAGATAGTCGCGTGGGCATCGTTTTAGAATGGATGCCTTAGTTAAATGAATAATGAATGATGAATAATGAATGGTGAATGGTGAATCGCAACTCATGAATAGCGATCGCCCATAGTAACCCGTAAACGTAATTAAAGTTAATAATTTCGATGCTAAAAAACAAAGTTTCCCTTGCAACTCTGGCAGTCTGGGCTATGCTGGCGACGGTTCCCAAGCCGTCGGAAGCGACTAAGTTGAATATTCTGTTGCTCGGACAATCGCCCTCTTCATCCTTCTCGGTTCCGGATTGGCAAACCCCCGCTGAAAACGCGACTGCAACCGACAGCGAAACTTCCTCCTCAAATACAATCCTCCTGGCCCAAACTCCTTCCCCAGCAGAGAGCGGTTCTAGTCCTAACGATGCTTCCCCTGCACAGACGACGGATGGAACGGCTACCCCTGGAGCGGAAAATCAAGGCAGCTTTCCTTGGGGATGGTTGTTAGCCCCGTTAGGACTTCTGGGATTGTTACTGTGGTGGCTCAAGGATAAGGATAGCGAGCCGAACACGCCGGAACCGAGCGGGACGGCAATTCCTCCGGCTGCAACGACAGAAACGGTAAATCCACCAACGCCCGCTACTCCCGCAGAAACGATAGATTCATCCGCTCCGGTGACTACCGCAGGAACGATAAATCCACCGCCCGGTGTTAGCGACAGCGTTGTGTCAGAGTCTCCAAACACTGCGATCGACAATTCTACGGTTATTCAACCGAGCGTTACTGAGGTAGTCCCTGCGGATACCGGCTCGAATCTGCCCTTGGATGCGGCGATCGCGGGTGGAGCGGGTTTGGCTGGCGCAGCGATGGGCGATCCGACTCAGGATGACGAAGCCGCAGCAATGCCCGCAACACCGACGGATACGGCGGCGGGATTCCCTAGCGATCCCGATTGGGAAGGCACGCCGGAAATGGTTGGAGTTGATGGAGCGGAAAACAGCACCGGCGGGAACTGGGGAACCACAGACGCGAGCGGCGGTGCAGCAGCTTGGGAAAATCGCGTCGGAGACGAACCGACGCTGCCACCGATGGAGGAAACACCGCCTGTTATGACTGGCGGGAGCGATCGCGATATCGCTTCGAGTTGGGCGGACAAACCGACGCTACCGCCTCCGGAGGCGAGTCAGAGCGACGATGCGAATTGGGTGGACGAGTCGGTAACGCCTGCCGATTCACCGGCAACAATCGATAGCGGTTCCAGTTCGCGTTGGTCGGACGAACCGACGCTACCGCCTCCGGAAGCGAGCGAGAGGGACGATGCGAATTGGGTAGATTCCCCGACAACAACCGATAGCAGTTTCAGTGCGGAGGATGGGGGAGCGGCTGCGGCGCTCGGTGCTGCGGCGGGGGCTGCGGCGGCTGGAACGGCGGCGAATTGGGAAAATATCGAGAATTCCAACCCAACGACAGAGGTTCCCGCCGGAGATTCAGAGAGTAATGTTTCGGATCCGTTGTGGCCGGATGAGAGCGAGATCGGCGGTACTGCGGCGGTAGGTGCGGGAGCGACTGGCGTTCTGGATGGCGGCACTTCCGAGTCGGCTGAAGGGACAAGTCAGCGCATTTTCTTAGTGCCGCAGGATGTTCATTCGGCTTATGCTTATTGGGAACTTCCTGAAGCGGAAAAAGAACGGTTGCGGAATGCAGGCGGACAGCAGATGGGGTTGCGGTTGTGCGATGTTACGGGGATAGATCCCGAAGGGCAAGAACCCCATAGTTGGCAACATTATGACTGTACGGAATCGACGCAGCATTGGGATTTTGATATTCCCGAAAGCGATCGCGATTACTTGGTTGAGGTGGGCTATCTGACGGGAGATGGAGAGTGGTTGCTGGCGGCGCGATCGCATCCGATTCGCATTCCTAACTCGCAAGCTCAGTTTGCTCCGAGCGATCGCACCGAGCAATTGTCCGAAACCGCTCGTGGAAATGCGATCGCGGATGAATTATCCTTCTCGGTAAGCTCGCCGCTCGTTCCCGCTGCCGCCCCAGGCAATGAAGCGTTGAACGCAGAAGTTTTACTGCCCCCTCCCGGCGAACTCTGGGCGATTGCGAATGTCGTGGCGAGCATCCAAGGGGCGACGATGCCCGGTGCAACGGTTACGATTGACGGGCAGCGCCTGGAAGTTAACCCCGACGGTACGTTTAATCTTCCTCTCGATTTATCCGATGGCGCGATCGATCGCCCGATTCTGGTGGAATCGACAGACGGAATCGAAACTCGCTTGCTGCAAGTTCAACTCAACTCTCGTTCTCCCTTTGATGTGTAAGAAGTAGTAAGAAGTAGGGTGTGTTAGCGAAGCGTAACGCACCGTCTTAAGTGAAAGTAGGGTACGCTACAGCGCGCTGAACAATCTCTTCTTTTTCCGAATGATGGTGCGTTACGGCGCTGAAAAATCTCTTCTTTTTCCGAATGATGGTGCGTTACGGCGCTGAAAAATCTCTTCTTTTTTTCCGAAGTTTAGCTTGCACCTAACGCACCCTACATCTGCAAGTTCAACTCAATTCTCGTTCTCCTTTCGATGTGTAAGAAGTAGCAAGAAGTAGGGTGTGTTAGCGAAGCGTAACGCACCGTCTTAAGTGAAATTAGAGTGCGTTACAGCGCGTTGAACAATCTCTTTTTTTTCCGAAGTTTAGCTCGCGCCTAACGCACCCTACTTCTTACTTAATTATCAATTTTCCATTATCGAATGGCACTGAAATAAGAGTTGAAAAATCGCCTGTAGAGACGTTGTATACAACGTCTCTACAGATAATTTCGTAGGGTGGGCAGCGCCCACCAGCATTAAGTTAGTGTCATTGTCCATTATCAATTAATTTTCCACTCGCCGCGAACCGTAAACGCCGCCCAAAGATTGGGGTTTTTCCCCGCTTTCCACATCTCCAATTGTGCCGCTCGCAACGCCGCTGCCGGAGTCAGATTTTCTCGCAATATCTTGCCATACATCGCACTCATTAAATCTGCCGTCGCTGCATCGTTCACATTCCACAAAGATACGATTAATCGTTTCGAGCCTGCATACATAAAGCCTCTTGTCAACCCCACCAATCCTTCACCGCCGACGTTTTCTCCTAACCCCGTTTGGCAGGCACTTAACACCACTAATTCCGCTGGAAGATTGAGGTTAAAAATATCGTTGAGGCGCAAATAACCGGGTTGGGCGAGTCCGTTGGCATTCACCAGGGAAAGAACGAGTCCGGAGAGTTCGGGGTTGGTGGGATTGACGAAGCCGTGGGTGGCGAGGTGGAGGATGCGGTATTGGTTGAGTTGGGGGCTGTTCGTCCAGTCGCGATCGGCAGCAAAGTCAAAGACGGCGTTGCGTTCGGCTTCGGGAACCAGGGCGAGGATCGCTTCGGCTTCGCGACGGGTATTGGGGAGGCGTTGGATGTCGCCGCGATCGAGGCTGCGAAGGGTTCTGGTGAGTTCGGCGGGGAGGGATGGGGCTGTTCGGTTGGTGACGCGGGGATCGTTAGCGGTGTAAACGGGATCGGCGAGGAGGGCGAGGGTTTTTGGGGCGGGGGTGCGGTTTTGGGTTTGTTGGCGCAGGACGGAAATGGCGGAGGCAGAGGGCTGGGTGAGGACTTCGTTTTGGGCGAGGAGGGGGGTATATTCGGGCGCGTTGGGAACGGGCAGGGCGGCGAAAGGAATGGTTTCTAACTCGCCTTCACCGGCAATCAGCAACCGTTTTCCGGCGATTTGCGCCCAAACGGGAGCGGGGAGGATGAGTTTAACCAGTTCGTCGCCCTTGCGTCGGGTATCGCTAGCACTACCGCCGGTAGATGCGGCGCTGAGGAAATTTTGGATCGGTTTGGCAAGTTCGTTGCTTCCGGGGAGTTCGTAGACGTTGAAGGTGTTGCTGCTGACAGCCCAGAGATAGCTGCGTTCTTCGCCGAGGGAGTATTGCAGCAGGACGGTTTCGGGGTCGAGGACTTGTTGCTGGATTTGGGGTAGGGTGAGGGGTTGGGGCTGTTTGAGGTCGGCGTAGGCGGGGTTGGTGCGGCGGATTTGCGCCAGGAGTTGGTTGAGTTCGCCGAGGACGGTATCGCTTTGGTTGTCGAGGGCGGTGAGTGCGTCGGCGGTGGGGTTGCGATTGAGGAGGGCGGCGCGACGGACTTCAATCGCTTGCAGTTGCTGGCGCAGGTTTCGTTCTTGTTCGAGGAGTTGGGGTGCTGCGCCTTCGTTGAGGTTGAGGTTGGCGCTGTTGAGGAGTTCGAGGAGGGTGCGGGCGCGTCCGCGTTCGTTGGTGTTGAAGGCTTCTTGGGGGTTGCCCATTTGCATCAACAGGTCGGTTTTAAATTTGTAACGGTCTTGGACGGTGGCGAAGTAGGAGGTGCGGAGGTCGGTGTTATCGATTTGGGTGCGGAGGTCTTCGATGAGGGCGATGGCGGTGTTGATGTTGTCGAGGGCTTGGGGGAGTTGGTTTTGTTGGCGGTGGAGGGCGGCTAGGTTTCCGAGAACGTAAACTTCGCCTTGCTTATTTTCGACAGCACGAAGTAAGGGTAAAGCTTGATTGTAATACTCCAAGGCTTTCTGTTTCTCTCCTAAATCGGAGTAAACCCCACCGATATTGTTGAGAGTGGTGGCTTCTCCGCCGCGATCGCCCACCGCACGATGTAAGGGTAGGGCTTGGTTGTAATACTCCAACGCTTTCTGTTTCTCTCCTAAATCGTTGTAAACCGCACCGATGTTAGTAAGGGTAATGGCTTCTCCGCCGCGATCGCTCACTGCACGAAGTAAGGGTAAGGCTTGGTTGAAAGACTTCAAGGCTTCCTGTTTCTCTCCTAATGCATCGTAAACCGTACCGATGTTAGTAAGGGTAGCCGCTTCACCACGGCGATCGCTCACCGCACGATGTAAGGGTAAGGCTTGGTTGTAATACTCCAACGCTTTCTGTTTCTCTCCTAAATCGGAGTAAATAAAACCAATATTATTGAGGGTAGTGGCTTCACCGCCGCGATCGCTCACCGCACGACGTAAGGTTAGCGCTTGGTTGAAATACTCCAAGGCTTTCTGTTTCTCTCCTAAATCGTCGTAAACCAAACCGATATTGTTGAGAGTGGTGGCTTCACCGCCGCGATCGCTCACCGCACGAAATAAGGGTAAAGCTTGGTTGTAATACTCCAAGGCTTTCTGTTTCTCTCCTAATGCGTTGTAAACCGCACCGATATTGGTTAGGGTAGCCGCTTCACCTCTGCGATCGCTCACCGCACGAAATAAGGGTAAAGCTTGGTTGTAATACTCCAAGGCTTTCTGTTTCTCTCCTAAATCGTCGTAAACCAAACCGATATTGTTGAGAGTGGTGGCTTCACCGCCGCGATCGCTCACCGCACGAAATAAGGGTAGGGCGAGAGCATAATACTCCAAGGCTTTCTGTTTCTCTCCTAATGCGTTGTAAACCCGACCGATACCAGTGAGGGTGATGGCTTCACCGCCGCGATCGCTCACCGCACGGTCTAAGGGTAGGGCGAGTGCGTAATACTCCAAGGCTTTCTGTTTCTCTCCTAAATCGAAGTAAACCGCACCGATATTGCTGAGGGTAGTAGCTTCCCCGCTGCGATCGCTCACTGCACGACGTAAGTGTAGCGCTTGGTTGAAATACTCCAACGCTTTGTGTTTCTCTCCTAATGCGGTGTAAACCAAACCGATGTTGTTAAGGGTAGCCGCTTCACCGCCGCGATCGCTCACCGCACGACGTAAGGGTAGGGCTTGATTGTAATACTCCAACGCCTTCTGTTTCTCTCCTAAATCTGAGTAAACCGTACCGATGTTGTGGAGGGTGTTCGCTTCACCACCGCGATCGCTCACCGCACGAAGTAAGGGTAGGGCTTGGTTGAAATACTCTAACGCCTTCTGTTTCTCTCCTAAATCGGAGTAAACCGTACCGATGTTGTTGAGAGTGGTGGCTTCACCGCCGCGATCGCTCACCGCACGACGTAAGGGTAGCGCGAGAGCGTAATACTCCAAGGCTTTCTGTTTCTCTCCTAAATCGGAGTAAAGGAAACCAATATTGTTGAGAGTGGTGGCTTCACCGCCGCGATCGCTCACCGCACGACGTAAGGGTAGCGCGAGAGCGTAATACTCCAAGGCTTTCTGTTTCTCTCCTAATGCGTTGTAAACCGCACCGATATTGCTGAGGGTAGTAGCTTCCCCGCTGCGATCGCTCAC
>NZ_JACJSM010000035.1 GCF_014698145.1 Oscillatoria sp. FACHB-1406
TGAAGTAATGCACGAGCGCAACGCTCACAACTTCCCGTTAGACTTGGCAAGTGGCGAACAAGCACCTGTGGCTTTAACCGCACCTTCCATCAACGGCTAAGTCGCAAAAATAACTTCATCGCTAGTCAATAGTTAGATGAGTAAGCCCTCCCGAGCGGAGGGTTTTTTTGTGGGCAAATGCCCTTACCCCTTCGATCGCTCAAAATGTGATAGATTGCTGCTGTGATATTTTCAGTTGCCGGACAGAGACAGATTGACGGCGAAAGCAGGATTAATCGTATTGAAGAATAGCAGCGATAACCCGAAATTTTATGTTGGCAGAATCAAAAGAATCTTCGGTACTCGGAGTCCCCATCCACTTATGTAACGACTACGCGGGTTGGGTGCGATCGCGGCTCGAACAAAAAGTTGGCACTCACATTATCACGCTGAATGCAGAAATGGCAATGTTAGCCGAGCGCGACCCCGAATTTGGCGAGATCGTGCGGAGCGCAGAACTGGTCATTCCCGACGGTTCGGGCGTTGTCCTTTACCTGCGCTTGCGCAACCAACAGCAGCACCGCTGTCCGGGAATTGAACTCGCTGGAGCGCTGGTCGAATCGCTGGGTTGTTTGGGAGACTCTGCTACTGTTGTATTTTATGGCGGCGCGCCGGGAGTCGCAGAACGAGCGGCGGAGTTTTGGCAACAACGCTGTCCGGGACTAAAAGTCGTATTCCGTAACGGCTTTCTTTCAACCAGCGAAGAAGAGGAATTTCTGAATTTGTTGCGCGATCGACAGCCCAGCTTGATTTTAGTGGGTTTGGGCGTACCGCGTCAGGAATTGTGGATTCGTCGCCATCGCGCCCTCTGTCCGGAAGCAACTTGGATTGGGGTTGGGGGCAGTTTTGATATTTGGTCGGGTTCAAAATCGAGAGCGCCCGTCTGGTTGCGCGAAATCCATCTAGAATGGCTCTATCGCCTGTATCAAGAGCCTTGGCGCTGGCGGCGAATGTTAGTCTTGCCTCAATTTGCTTGGCGCGCGCTGATCGCAGGGAAATAGAAAGAACTTCCTCCAACCATTGCATTCAGGTTATCGTAGTGGGATGAAGTGCTGAATGCAACGTACTATCCGAGCGGGATACACTATTAACAATTCTTATTGAGAATAACTATGGAACTCAAAGGTACTATCGAACGTAAAGATATAGGCGTTGGCACTTGGGCCTTAGTCACCGACTCCGGCGAAACCTACGAACTTAAGGATGCACCCACCGACTTGAAACAAGCAGGACTTAAGGCAACGGTAGAAGGCGTGATTCGCGAGGATGTCATGACAATGGCTGCAATCGGCCCTGTTTTTGAAGTCCATTCATTTTCCGTTAACTGAATGATCGCTCAAAAAAAACTCCCCGACTCTAAGGGGCGAGGCGGGGAAGGCAAATCAGGGTGCATCTACCTTTTCATTCTTCTTGGATTGAAGGAAACAATCCGGAAAACTTTCCGAAAAAATGGCACGAGGTCTTTGACCCTCTTCCGGCTTGGGTCAGCAAGAAAGCGGGTCTATTCCTAAAAATTGACAGTCAAGCTGTCAATTTATCCGAAAAACCCGGATGAATTGGGGTAAGAGTTGCAGCACAATGAGTCAGGGAAACTTTGCACGCTGGAAATTCATCTCTTAAATTTAAAGAGAGTGCTTCGCTCCCCTCGTTAGTTCTACGGAATTGTTCGATCGCCGTTTTCCCTGTTCTTTTATTCTTTCCCGATCGCCAGGATGTTTCAGGAATTTCACCTCTCCGTCACTCCCCTAGACCGAGACCGATATCTCGTTCGTACCGAAAAAGTTTCCCCCGGCGTACCGCTGGCCGAAGAACAAGTCGATTGGTCGGTCGAGGCGTGGCTGAAGGAAGCGCAGCAGTTAATGAGCGATCCGTTACTGCAAGTGTTTCAGGGGGAGAGTCAGCCTTCTGAGTTGGGAGGGGAAAATCTACCGCCGTCGCCGATTGCCTTGGGTCAAAAACTCTACGATGCCCTTTTTCAAGGCAGTCTGCGCGATAGTTGGATTGCTGCCCAGGGAATCGCCAACCACCAGCGATCGCGCCTGCGCCTGCGATTGGGACTCAAAGGCAACCTCCTACCGCGCCTCCCTTGGGAAGTCCTGCATACCGGCGGGCGGGAAAGTTCCTGCTATCGTCCCTTAGCGACGGGAACGGATATTGCTTTTTCCCGCTATCAGCCGAATCTACCCGCAAGCCTCCTCCAAGTTAAACAGCGTCCGGTGAAAATCTTGATGGTTTTGGCTGGACCCGACGATCGCGAGGGCTTAGACTTACAGCAAGAGGCTGAAGATCTAAAAGCCGAATTGAATCGCAATGCTGAAGATAGCGCCCTCACCGTCGAACTGAACATCCTACCTCACCCCGGGCGCGAAGAACTTACTCAGGCGTTGGAACAGGGGCAATATCAAATTTTTCACTACGCCGGCCACAGCAATTTTAGCGATTCGGGAGGCGATATTTATCTGGTCAATCGCTATACGGGATTGACGGAAACGGTTTCCGGAGAAGATTTAGCTGGGTTGTTGGCCAATAATGGCGTGCAGTTGGCGGTGTTTAACTCCTGTCGGGGAGCGGATGCGGCGCGCGCCCGCGCCTCTGCGGTAGAAGGCGATCGCAACCTCGCCCAAGCGTTGATTAAGTGCGGTATTCCCGCCGTCCTCGCGATGGCAGAACGCATTCCCGACGATGTAGCTAAGACCTTAACGCGCTTGTTTTACCGCAATTTGGAGCGCGGTTATCCCATCGATTTAAGTCTGTCTCGCGCGCGACAAGGCTTAATTGCTTCCTATGGCTCGAATCAGTTGTATTGGGCGCTACCGGTTTTATACCTGCACCCTCAGTTTGATGGGATGTTCGTCGAGGGGGAGGGGACAGAAAATTCCGTTGAGGATTTGCTCGACCCAGAAACGGATGATATTCCTTTAGAAGTGCTGTCGGGTAACGGTCTTTTTGTAGCGGGTAGCGATTTCGAGGCGGACGACGACACAGATTTTCTCGCTCCCTTAGCGCTAACGCCCGATAATGAAGCGTATGCTGTCGGCGAAGATGCTAGCGCGCTCGCAGAAGAGGAAGATTTTGTTCGCAGTTTAATGAGCGATTTAGCGCCCACTCCGAGCGAAAATCCCTCTCAACCGACCGCAGCACCGCCCGTCGTTCCCGCTTTGAGTATTGCCGACCCCATCCAACCGCCGCAGAAGTCGGGGCGATTAATGGCAATTTTAGGGGCAATGGGAGTCGGTGCGATCGCGCTTGTCCTGGGATGGTGGTTTTTAGGGCGCAATTCCACACCATCTGTTACCGAAAAACCCCCAACGCCAGTAAAAACCTTAACAACCTCCCCCAAAGACGGCAATCTCGACTTCGCTAAGGTTCAAACCGATACCCTCACCGGGATTGCGACGGAACAGTTCGCGCGCGGTAACTTCGAGCAAGGCAAACTCGCGATCGAAGAATTGCTCGACCCCAAGCGCAACGCCCTCGACAACGCCAAAGCTGTCCTCGCTGCTGTCCCCCGAGAGCAACAAGACCGAGCGGAGATCCTCTTTTTATCCGGTCGTCTCGCTTGGCAATTCGCCCTGCGCGGTAACAAGGACTATAGCATCGACGATGCGCGGCGTTACTGGGAATCTGCTGCCAGCAAAGACCCGAAATCGATCGCCTACCATAATGCTTTAGGTTTTGCCTACTATCAAGAAGGGAAGCTTGCCAACGCGAATGAAGCTTGGTCGGATGCTTTTGAACTTGCCAGTAAAGAAACGGCTAGCAAGGATCGGCAGGTTTTAACGACTTATGCTGGTTTAGCCCTCGCCTTGGGACAAATGGCCCGCCAGCAAACCGGAAATTCACAAAAAGTTCTGTTGAATAAGGCACTTAAACTTCGTCAAGTTGCAATTTCTGAAGCGCCTACCGAGTTTCAAACAGAAGCTTTAAGCAACAATTGGTTGTGGTCGGAAAAAGCAATTAAAGATTGGGAAAGATTAATTGCTACGAGCGAGAAAAAATGAAGCAATTTGCGTGCTGGTGCGCGGGGTTTTATGGCTCTTCTCGAATTAAGTTGCCATCTTCGTCGTACCACTTGCACGATAGATAATCGCCGTTGACATAACCTCTTTGTCCTTCGACGCGAGCGTTAGGGCCTTCTAAAACGGTAACATCTTCCCAGATCGTGCCGTTGCGATCGAGAGTGCCGCCCCATGCTTGCACGATATTACCATTATTCAAACCGGCAAAGGGCGAGCCATTCGGTCGAGGACGCAGCGCTAATTGTCCTTGGGTTAAACCGCGCACGGTACAGATAACTGTTGCGTCGTAAATATCGGCTCGAACGGAACTTCCGAGCGTTAGAACCGCCATACCCGTAATAATTGATAAGGAAAAAAATGAAAAGCGTTGCATCGTATTGTTCCTCTCTTTTTAATGAGGGATTGAAAGTTAAGTCAGTCCCCGTCTAAAACAGATCGTCTTGTAGAGCAACCCGAAATACCTCGTTTTTATTACTTTTGAGAGGCAGCGATCTGTACAGAACTTTTCTCAGGGGATTTATAGAAAAACGATACTCTCTTCTATTATAACTCAGATATTATACTACTATCAACTAATAGCTTGCACTCGCATAAAGCGCGGGTAGCGGCAGCAATGACTTCAAAAGGTATTTGCGATCGCTCGGCAATATCGAGGAGAGAATTTTTGCCATCCGATAAATTTAAAACCCACAGCAAAGCCATTTCATTAAAGCCGCTATCTTGATGCCCTCCCATTGTGCGATATAGCCCGCGTTTTCCGAGTTGGGGTTCGCATTTTGGGTTTTGATTGAGGTAAGTTTTGTTGGCTTCAAGAGCGTCTACAATCGAGCGGCAAAGAGCAAAAGATTCGGCAAGCGATTCGGGTTTAATAAAATCAAGATTGTCGGCGGAGGTGTGATATTCTGGGAATGTGCCATGACGCGATCGCATTAAGCAGCCGACGGGTAAGTTGAATCCCGGCGAGCAATATTGCCGTTCGTCGTAACCGTAGGGATAAAAGTCTATCATTTCGTACTCTTTGCTAGAAGTAGCGAGCAGATGTGCGATAATGCGATCGATTTCTGCGTTACCGCGACGACTCTTTTTATAAGTAAAATGCCCCGAATCTCCCAAACAGGTTAAAACTAAGCCATGTTTGATGTTAGCAATTTTATCTTCATTTAAACTCAACCAAGTTATCGAGCCAATCGTACCGGGGATGAAGAGGAAGCGGTAGGAATAGCGTCGGGACGTTTCGCGGAGATATTGGGCGAGAAAAGTTGCGATCGCGTTGCCCGAAAGATTATCATTTGCTAGGGAGGGATGACAAATATGGCAGGAAATGAGAACTTCTTCCTCGCTTTCGCCGGGAAGATAATACTCGCCATAAGTTAAATATCCGGGTTCTAAGGAAGAGTCGATGAAAACTTCGTACTCTCCCGCCTCTAATTGTAAGTATTGATTGTGCGCGAGGCAAAATCCCCAGTTTTCTTTGTAATAAGACGTGCGATAGGGAATCCAATCGGGGCTATCGCTGAGGGTAAAGAGATGAGGTTTTAACTCTTCTAATTCTAGTTTAGTACGAACTGGAAGACTATAGTTGAGAATGTGCAAACTCGAAACAGCAAAATCAACAATTTTTTCTCCTCTCGCGTTTTTAATATACGCATCCTTAATATTCCATTCTTTCGGAACGATCCAATCAAAAACTTGCGTTCCCGTCGGGACTTCCCTAACTTCTAAAGGGATCGACTCTTTTAGAATTTGGAGGGTTTGGCGCGTGCCGCCCCCGGTAATACTGCGACAAATTGGGTAGAGTTTGACGATGAGATCGTAAAGGTCTTGCCCGATAGAGGAGGGTTCAATCGTCATGATTGTATGCCAAGATTTAGGGAAATTGCGATCGCGGGCTAGTGAAAAGTTAAGGACTTCTGGAGTATGTAATTCAACAAAATGGTCGAAAAACCGGCTTAACCGGACGACCGATAAGATAGCCCTCAATACCATTTTCCAGCGCTTGTTTGTAAACCGATAAGGCACCCGCGATCGCATTTACAGTTTGTTCGATAACTTCATCGGTATGGGAATAACTCACCACTAAAGATGGCATAATAAAACCGCGCGCGATCGTTTCTTGTAAAAAGAGGGTGCGATAGGCTTGAGACGGTTGTTTCTGTTCGTCGCGGGTAGCGTAAACGAGGTTGCAAGGTTTGCCGATGACTTCAAAATAGTCTTGCAGTTGATAATGCGCGATCGCTTGATCAATCCCTTCAGTTAACTTTTCACCTTGACGGTGCAAAAACTCGATAACTCCTTCGGTTTTATAAACTTGCATCGTCGCTATAGCTGCGGCTAAAGCATGAGTTTCTGCACCGTGCGTAGTAGACAGTAAAAAAACTCGTTCTCGCTCGTGATTAATCCCTCCTAAGTCCATAATTTCTCGCTTTCCAACCAATGCAGAAACCGCAAAGCCGTTGCCTAATCCTTTCCCGAAAGCAGAAAGATCGGGAACAATATTATAATATTTTTGACCGCCACCATTGTGAAGGCGAAACCCAGTAATCATTTCATCGAGAATAAAGATTGCGCCATTGTCGCGGCAGAGGCGTTGGACTTCATGGAGAAAATTATCGACGGGATCGTCAACTTTTACCGGTTCTAAAATAACGCAGGCTATTTGGTCGGGATATTGCTCGAATAGAGTTTTAACACTATCTAGATCGTTGTAGCGAAACTTAACCGTTAAGTCGCGCGTAACTTGCGGAATTCCACTCGATATAGGGGTACTCCCGATGAACCAATCCTCAGAAGAAAAGAAGGGATGATCGGCACAAATTGCGACTTTATCTCTACCAGTATAAGCGCGAGATAATTTAATGGCAGCGCCAGTGACAGTAGAGCCATCTTTGGCAAATTTTACCATTTCTGCACCGTCGATTAATTCGAGCAATTCTTCAGCGCAATCTAACTCAATGCGTGCGGGACGAGTAAAGTTACTGCCCAGTAAAATTTGCTGAGATACAGCTTCGATAACGGGTTCGTAGGCGTGTCCCAACGTGACTGCCCTCAATCCCATTCCATACTCTATAAACTCGTTACCATCAACATCCCAAACGCGACATCCTTTCCCTTTGGTAATAAATCCCGGTGCATTTTCCGGATATTGATCGTCGCCTTTTGCATAAGTATGCGCGCCCCCCGGAATGATTGTATGACTTTTTTGTTGAAGCGCTTTCGAGGATTGAAAGCGAGCCGAAAAATTGAGAGAAGCAGTCTCCTCTTGTTCTGCATAAGTAGGCTGTGTTGTAAGATTTGCAGTCACTTTTGTCTCCTCGTAAAAGATTAATAAAAAAACTAAAGTTTGATTTTTTTGAAATTGACAATAAATTTGATTTATAAAAAACTTCTCAAAAATTTCCAGTTAAATTTGCATTCAATCTGGGTTATAATCGGGGATTAAAAAAAGGTAAACTCAAATCTCTCTCTGAAATTCCAGTTACGGATAGCGGCCATTCAATTTTAAAAGTTGGATCGCTGTAATGCACGCCTGCATCATATTTTGGTTGATAAAAATCCCCCATTTGATAGAGCACTTCTGTATTATCTTCTAAAGTTTGAAAACCGTGGGCGCATTGTGGGGGAACATAGAGCGCGTAACGATTGTCAGAGGTTAATTCAACCGCAACTCGTTCTAAATAAGTCGTCGAATGCGATCGCAAATCGACAATGACATCATAGATAGCACCGCGCGTACAGCGCACTAATTTTGTTTCCTGGGATGGGAAAACTTGATAGTGCATTCCTCGCAAAGTTCCCTTTCTCCAATTGGAAGAAATATTGCATTGCACGAAATTGGCGATCGCGCCTTGGGCTTCAAATTCCTTAACACAAAACGTTCGGGCAAAAAAACCTCGAGCATCTTCATGTAATTCGAGTTCGATGATAAAGGCTCCTTCTATTGCAGTCTTTGTAAATTTCATCTTGCACCCTTTAATAAATTGTCCGAAGAATATTTTGCAGTACCCAACTTTATTCAAAAAACCATTTTTCGACTATAAAATGCTTCAGCGTAACAACTCGGTGCATTAGACTCCATTCCTCGGATACGGAGAATGGATTGGAAGAGTTCTTCTGTAAACCATGCCTTTCCTTTTTGGGTTTTAAACGTATCGAGAATGAATTTAATTTTTTGTTGGTAGTGAGCGGGAGATAAGTGAACGAAAAAATTCGGATTTCCCAGATCGCCATCGTATTTCGGAATTTCGTATTCAAGAATAAAATGATTTCTAAACGTATTCCAAGTTAGCTCTGAGATTAAGCGGTGATCTTGATGAAAATCCTGGCGATAGTGTGTAAAGATCGCATCGGGTTTAAAGGCTTGCTTGAGTTGCTCAAAATAGTCTTTTACCTCAGCCCCTTGATAGGGAAGGAAGCCATCTCGAAAGTTTTGAATAACAATCGTTCGTTTAGCTGCTTTCTTCAGAAAAATATCGGCACTATCGAGCGCTTCTTGCTTTCTTTCAGGAGTAGAACTGAAAACAACCCAGTGAATGTTTAAATTTGGGTAGGTTTCAATCAGTTTTAAAATTGTCCCACCGCAACCAATCTCGATATCATCGCAATGCGCCCCCAAGCAAAGAATATTGTAACTCGATGAAGGAGTTGACTCAAACTCAATCTTTAACATCTTTAACTTTAAGTTAATCCCTCTCTTAGCGTCATTTTAAAGATCGGATTTCTAAGCAAAATTATAGACTTAGTTCCTAAATCTTGACTAGAAATCCGACTGGAGATCGCAAGACAAGCGCTAAACAAATTTATTGACGAGCGCGTACCAACTTAGGCAGAACGTAATTCAACTTTACGACTGCTAGAAAGTTCGACTTTAGGTTCGCGCCAAACCTCCCAAGGCGTTTCGCCGCGCGCGTACATATCATCAAGCTGTTGCTTTTCTTTAAAGGTATCCATCACGCCGAAAAATCCGGTGTATTTATAAGCAATCAGTTCTTTTTCCTTCATGAGGCGTTGGAAGGGTTCATACACTAATTCTTCACCATGATTCATGTAGTCAAAAATATCGCGCTTGAAGACAAAGTATCCGCCATTAATCCAGATATCACGCTGGGTAACATCTTGGAGATCTCGCACAACTCCGCTTTCATCCATATTGACAAGATGAAAAGTTTGACTGGGGCGAACACACAAAAAGCTTCCAACTTTGTCGTGCATTTTTGCGAAATTAATAAGACTGGGAAGATGCAGATCGGTCAAACCATCGCTATAATTAGCTAAAAAATATTCTTCCCCGTCTAAATAAGGTTCTACGGCTTTAAGACGCTGCCCGATATTAGCGGTTAATCCGGTATCGACAAAGTTAATATTCCAATCGTGGATATCGCGGTTAGCGAGTTGAATTTGGTTTCCGCTCGATAGGGTGAAGTCGTTGGAAAGCCATTCGTTATAGTTCAAAAAATAGCTCTTAATTAAATCTGCTTTGTAACCCAAACAGAGGATAAAATCTTTATGGCCGTAATGAGCGTAATACTTCATAACGTGCCAGAGAATAGGTCGGTATCCAATTGTTACCATTGGTTTGGGAATATTTTCGGAGTAATCTCTCATTCGAGTCCCTAAACCACCACAGAATAATACAACTTTCATGATTTTTCTCCTGATTAGCTAATTGAGTCTTAAAAAGAGATAACAGAGCGAACTCTGTTCGATTACGAATAAACTTTAACTTCAGGGATGGGTACAACAAACTGCCCGCCCCACTCGCGAATTCCTGCCATTTGCTGCATGATTTCTTCCTTAAAGTTCCAGGGAAGAATTAGCACGTAATCGGGTTGGGTTTCATGGATTTTTTCTGGGCTGAAAATTGGGATGTGGGTTCCGGGCAAAAATTTTCCTTGCTTGTAGGGGTTGCGATCGACGGTATAGTCGATAAAATCGGTACGAATTCCGCAATAATTTAAGAGTGTATTTCCTTTTCCCGGAGCGCCGTAACCGGCAATTGTTTTGCCTTCGCGTTTGGCTTTAATCAGAAAATCGAGTAGTTTTCGTTTAGTTTCTTTAACTTGTTCGGCAAAGGCAGTATAACTATCAAGGCGATCGAAACCGGCAGCAAGTTCGCGTTTTTTGAGCGCCATTGCTTGTTCGCTAATCGGTTGAGTCTCGTCCTCGGTATGGCGCGCGTAAATCCTTAAAGAACCGCCATGAGTCGGGATTTCTTCGACATCGAATAAGGTTAATCCCTGCGCGTCAAAGATCGCTTCGGTTGCAATGAAAGAAAAGTAGGAGAAATGTTCGTGATAAATGGTATCAAACTGATTCTCTTCCATTAACCGCATCAAATGGGGAAACTCCATTGTAATTACGCCCTGCGGTTTGAGAAGAACTTTCATTCCTTTAACGAAATCATTGACATCGGGAACTTGTGCTAAAACGTTATTTCCGACGATCAAATCGGCGCTTTCACCTCGCGCAAGCATTGCTTTTGCGGTTTCCTCACCAAAGAATTCAACTAAGGTGGAGATTCCTTTACGAATTGCCACTTCAGCCACATTAGCGGCGGGTTCAACTCCTAGAATAGGAATCCCTTTTGCGAGGAAGTATTGCAGTAAATATCCGTCGTTGCTGGCGAGTTCGACAACGAGACTTTCTGCATTCAATCCGAAACGTTGCACTGCCATATCGGTATAAGTTTTAGCGTGCTGCAACCAGGTGTCGGAGTAGGAAGAAAAGTAGGCGTATTCGGTAAAAATTTCTGCGGGGGTAACGTATTCTTGAAGTTGCACTAGAAAACAGCGATCGCACACATAAACGTGCAGGGGATAAAATGCCTCCATTTCATTTAGCTGTTCGGCGCTGCGGTAGCTTTCGCAGGGGGGAGACATTCCTAAATCGACAAAGGTATGATGAAGCGGCGAACTGCAACAACGACAGCGAGTCCGCTCGGAAGAAGTGACAGATTGTGTCAGCAAAGTTTCTGTTTTCATAGTTCTATTTGTGACAGGATAGACGCAACTCAAGAATTGTCAGTAATTCCCAATCTCAAAGGCAACACGCTTTTTTATTAAAGGTATTGCTTCCAAAAGAAGTGCGAATCAATTTGATGCGTTCGCAATAAATATTCAAGTTGTTTGAGGCGAGTAAAGCCTCGGAACTCAAAGGTGTCCTTACTCATATCGATCTGCTGGAAGATCTCGAAGAGTTGTTTTGCTCCTTGTTTGGCATCCCATTTACATTTAAATCCCGGTAAAGTGTTTGTAATTTTGTCGAAGGAAACGCGATAGCTGCGGTTGTCGGGATCGCTTTTCCCGAAGCTAAGCTGACATCCGGTAAAGACTTCGGCAACGATTTCGGCAATTTCTCGAACTTGATAGTTACTATTGGTGTCGCCGACGTTAAAAATTCGATCGCGCACGAGATCCAGTGGCGCTTCCAAAACGCACGCGATCGCGCTACAAATATCTAAGACGTGAACTAAAGGTCGCCAAGGCGTTCCGTCGCTAATCATTTTAATTTCGCCCGTTGTTTGCGCTAAACCAGCGAGGTTATTGAGGACGATATCGAAGCGCATTCGGGGCGATGCACCATAGGCGGTGGCATTCCGTAAAAAGGTGGGGCAGAATTCAGCATCGGCGAGTTCTCGCACGTCGCGTTCTACTAACACTTTGCATTTGGCATAAGCGGTTTGTGGGTTGACGGCGGATTCTTCTGTTACGAAGTCTTCGCTGGCGAATCCGTAAACGCTACAGGAGGAGGTATAAATAAAGCGCGGTACGCCAGCAGTTTTGGCAAGTTTTGCTAAGCGTACCGATCCTTCATGGTTGATTTCGTAAGTAATTTGCGGGGCGAGTTGTCCGAGGGGATCGTTAGAAAGTTCGGCGAGGTGAATAATCGCCTCTACCTCTTGTAAGTCTGCAATGTCAATGTGTCGCAGATCTTTGTTGAGGGTTTTGGGTGTTAAGGAAGTGCCATTATAGAGCCAACCGACTTTATAAAACCCAGTATCCACGCCGATAACGTCGTGTCCCTGCTGCATGAGTAGAGGAGCGAGTAACGAACCAATATATCCTTCTGTTCCGGTAATTAAGACTTTCATAGATTGCAAATAATAAATAGCAATTCAATGCTGTCCTCGCGGTTTATCGATGTTCTATGGGAGGCAAGCTAGTTCACAGCTTGCAGCGATACAAATGATTGAGTTGACGCTCTTTTTAAAAATTTGAAAGAATCGATTGCGCCCTTGGGTTCCCCTGTCGCGCTGATTTAGAAGATTTTGCGATGGGGAACGGCAATAACAACACCGATGGTGACGGGCTTTGGCAGCGCAACGGAGGGAGTTGCTGAATGACTTCAGGGGGTAGAGTAGATACCATTCTTCCTTGTTTTATCGTCCTTTAAGACAGGGTAGATACTTTTGAATTAATCGAAAACAGCGCGGAAGCAAGCTAGTATTCGTGTATTTAACCTTTGAAGTTATGATATTTTTCTTGCCAATGGAGGCAACTTAGAAATTTCCTATATCACGCTCAAGCTAGCACGCTCAAATTCGAGTGGCAATGAAAAGCTATTAATTGTGTCGCTAATTTATTAAATCTTTAAAATGCAACGAAGGATTAAGAAGATCGATAACCCGAATACCGCTGACTTACAGGTTTTCTCGGACACGAATGAGAGGAGATCGGTAAAACCGACGAGTTTATTGATGAAGCAGACTTAATGACTATTTCGTTACATCAATTGTGAAGTGCATTAGACGGCACGAAAAATCGACGTTCTATCGTGAAGAGTTACCGAGAGTATGCGTGCCACTACGCGGATCCCTGCGCGATCGCAAAACTTAAACATAAATTGACTCAATGAAGTTTTGTTATTAGTCCCCATTTTCACTCCCCCATCTTTAAAGCTCAAAACCGCTGCCGATACTCAACCTGCATCCGATACTCACTGCCAAAATTACTCGAACCTCGCAGTAGCAAACGATCGTTAATGCGGTAGCGTAAATTTAATTCGGTTGGCACGGACGGCGTAAGGAATTGCGTCACGGAAACGCCCAACTTATCCGTAACATTAAACCCGAGTTCTGCGGCAATACCAAAGGTCGAAGTGCGATCGTCCGTATTGGGAACCACGCTTGGATAAATGCGAAACTCGCTCAACCCCAAACTATCCGCTAGCGCATTTTGAATCGATCCTAAAAGGGCATTGCTGGCTAAATTCGCCAATCCAAGTCCGGCATCTTGCTGACTGAAGGCATTAATAAAACTCCCGCCTAACAGGGCAATAATCTGCGTTTCGCTGCGCGACGGCGAACTGGTTAATTGAATAACCGATCGCACTTTTTGCGCCGAAGCAACTCCGGGTTCGACTTGCAAGCTTTCGAGCAGCGCTAAAGCAAACCCATCAACAATCGCCTCAATCCGCACGGTTTCCACCGAACCAAAATTCACCAGCGACTCGCGAATTTCCGAGGAAAAAGCTTCCGGTGTCGTCTGAGTGCGATTCGATTCAATCGCAGAACCAACTAACCGTAAATCCAAACGCGGATTGAGTCCGTATTCGGGGCGGAAGATCGCAACGTTATCGTAACCATTCTGCAAGCGCAACTGCGTCGCAAACAAGTTAATCTGTCCCCGCACCAAACGCACGACTCCACTCGGCGCAATATCATCCGTGCGACCGTTCAAAACAATCGTGCCATCGGTACTAAAATTCACTAATAACGGCTGTTCCAAACGCAAACCATTGCCGAGTTTGAGCGCGAGATTATCGAAGCGAGTGGCTGAAACGATTTGACTCAAACCGCCGCGAGTAGAACCGCTGCCGCCATTATTGACGAAACCGCCGCGCCCCGCCGAACCAAAAGTGGACAAACCCGCCAGCAATACCCGTCCGTCCGTCAGTTCCAGATTGCCGCCGAGAACGGGTTGCAAAAGCGCGCCCGTAATTTTTAGGTTGCCGCTCGCATCGCCGTTATAGAGTCCCTTAAGGTTGACGGCGAGTTTTTTCAGGTCAATCGTTAACGGATTGTCTTGGGGCGCGGGTTGCGTCAGTGCTATAGAACCTGCGGCTGTCACTTGCCCGCCGCCCAACTGACTGGTGAGGCTTTGCACGGTAATTTTATCGAAGTCGAATAAAATTTGACCGTTGAGATTCTTCAGCGAGTCAGAAAGGAGGAGAGAAGCCACTTCTGCATTTTGCAGATTTGCCGTTCCGTTAGCTTTAAGGTCGAGGAGGCGATTTTTATCTTGGTCGTAACGTCCCGCGATCGCGAGATCCACGTTGCCTTCTCCCTTCTTCCAGATTAACTGCTGGCGCGTCAGCGCATTTAAAATCGTCAAACCGTTATTCTGAAGCTTTAAAGTCAACTCAAACGCATCGCTGCTCGGTTGGACGGCGTTGGGGAAAGGAAAACGATAGGGGAACTTACCCGCAATCAGCAAAGGCTCGGTTCCGGCGGCAATAATACTATCGACCGCAAAGTTTAAAATCCCTTGGTTGTAGCTGAAATTCCCCTGCGCCGACTCTACTTTTTCCTGATTGAGTTCGGCATCAACCACCGTTAATTGTCCCCGCGCTTGCGGATTTTGCTGCGTGCCGCTCAATACCGCCGACGCATTAACAAATCCCGTCAAACCGATATCCGGCGGCAAGGCGGCGAATTCTTGAATTAACGCGACGGGCAGTTTCTCAATCTGGAGTTGTCCCGATTGGGTTGCACCGCCCAACGCGCCAGCAAAACTAATCGAACCGCCATCTGCCAGTTGCATTTGGAACGGACGAATGGTTAATACGCCCTTTTGATAGCTGCCCTGCGCGACAGTCGTATTCGCGACAAACGGCCCCCATTTCCAATCCGAACCGTCCAAATCGAAGGCAAGATCCAGCCCTTCTGCCAGCGATCCCGCAACGCGAATCTTCCCTTCAACGGCTCCTGTGGCTTCGGAAAGGGGCGGTAGGGGTGATGAAGCCAAGCGTTCTTTGCGCCGCTCTTCTAAGAGGGCTTCAATTTCGGCAAGGCGGCGTAATTGTTGAATTAAAGGTTGGTTGCGAATGTCAATCGGGGCGGCGGCGAGGTTGTTCGCTTTGCCATAAACCGGCAGTCGCAAGATATTGGTGAGGTCGGAAATCTTGAAAATTTGAGCGGTAGCGAGGATATCCTGGATGCGTCCGGCTGTAATGCCAACTTCGGCGTTGAACTGCGGCCCGCGAGCGGTTTGAACGATGCGACCGTCGATCGCGTACTGGGTTTCGCCCTGTTGGAACACCGCATCGCGAATAATACCAGAACCATTAGCATATTCAAAGCTAGCTGTCAAGCTCTCGCCAGAAATTCTGCTGAAAATGGGATTTTTAACATTAATCGTGCCGGAAGCAGCCAAAGTCGCGAGGTTGACATTAAAATTACCCGATAGACGACCGGAGAGGGGCTGTCCGGCGATCGCGGCAGGAATCAATTGCGGCGGTACGAGGCTGCGGGCGTAGGCGAGCGGCACATTGCGGGTTGTAGCGGTTAAGATATCGCCTTGGCGCGTCCCCTCCGCATAAAGTTCGTCAACTTGAATGAGGAAGGAATTGGGCTTGTAATCGGCAGCGAGGGCAACTTCGATGCGATCGCGAACTCCTGCCAAACGCAAAGATCCGCCTTGTCCCGGCGTAAAAGCGACCGGCCCAGAAACCAAGGGATCGAGGACAAACTCATTAAATTTCGCATCGCGCAGGGCGAGAGTACCATTCACTTGAGGGGCGGCGGGCGTTCCGCGCAGGTTGCCGCTAAAATCCGCCAGTCCCGCCAAGCGCGTTTGTTGAATTGCCGGGTTTAAGTTCGGCGGCCAAGCGATGAATTTTTTAGCTTGTTCCGAGAGTTGGTCTAATTTCAACCCCTGCAAACTGACATCGAGATCGAAACGCGCGATTGCATCTAACCCCAATTTCCCCCGCCGCAGCGCTGCCGTATTCACATCCACATAGCCGCTCGCATCCAAGCCCGTAGAAGTAGCGCGCGCAATGCTCAAACGCCCGCCATTCCAATCAAACGTCGCCGCCACCGGCCCTTGCAGCGGTAACACTTCCTCGCTCAAATTGAGATTGCCGCGCGCGCGAACCCCTTCCGGACTCAAATTTGCCAGGTTTGCCGTCACGTCAATATTGCCGCTGACTTTACCGCGCAACCCATTCACCAAACCCGCGAGTTCGACATTATTGGGAACCAGCGTCGTTTGTAAGCTTCCGTTCGCCAAACGCAAATTATTCGCCAACAACTGACCGCCCGCCAAATTCAAGCGTCCCGAACCCGTCGCCGCGATTGCATTTAACCGCAAATCCGACAGCGTACCGCGCAAATCGACATCACCGCTAATCGGAGTTTGAAATTGTGGGGGAATATTCGCCAAAAGCTGCTGCGGTTGAATATCGCTAGCGTTCGCCTCGAGCAACCAGCGCCCCCCCGTCAAATCGAGGGCAATATCCGCACGACCGCCCGCGAGGTTAAGCTGTCCTTTGCTGCTTGCCGTCAGCGTTTTTGCATCGAAAGAACTCAAATTTCCCGCCGCGCGCAACGTTCCCGTAAACGCCTCCAATGCTTGCTGCGGACGCGCTAAAGCTGCGGGTAAATTTAACCCCGCCGTCAAGCGATTCAATTGCACGCCGCTTGCAACAATATCAGCCAACCAGTTGCCGCGATTCACCTTCAAATTTACGTTCGCCGTCCCGCCCGCCGCGTTCAAGTTTCCGGTTGCGTTCGCCGTCAGCGTTTTCGGGTCGAAGGAACTCAAACTTCCCGAAGCGCGTAAGTTCCCCGTAAATGCGCCGAGCGTTTGTTGCACGCGAGCAACGGGAATGGGTAAATTTAACCCCGCCGTCAAACGAGTCAATTGCACGCCACTCGCGGCAATATCAGCGAACCAATTACCCCGATTCGCCCTCAAGTTCACCTTCGCCGTTCCGCCCGCCGCGTTTAAGTTGCCGGTTGCGTTGGCGACTAACGTTTTCGGGTCGAAGGAACTCAAACTTCCCGAAGCGCGCAAGGTTCCTGTAAATGCGCCTAGGGTTTGTTGCACGCGGGCGATAGGAACGGGTAAGTTTAACCCCGCTGTCAAACGAGTTAATTGCACTTGGTTTGCCGCAATATCAGCCAACCAGTTACCCCGATTTAACTTGAGGTTGACGTTTGCCGCACCGCCCGCTGCGTTCAAGTTGCCGTTTGCGCTCGCGACTAACGTTTTGGGGTCGAAGGAATTTAAGTTTCCGCTCGCCTGAATCGTTCCGGTGAAAGCGCCGAGTTCGCGCTGCGTCTTTGCCACGACGGGCGGTAAGTTCAGCCCCGCCGCTAAGCGGGGGAGTTGCACGCCGTTGGTGACAATATTCGCCGCCCAATTGCCCCGATTGACGTTGGCGGCAATATTCGCCGTCCCTCCAGCAATACGGGTTTGTCCGATACCGCTTGCGGTTAGCGAGTTGAGATCGAAACGCTTTAAGTTACCGGCGAGTTGGAAATTGCCCGAAAATTTTCCGAGTAATTGTTGCAGCGATCGCGCCGCTGGGGGCAAACTCGGTAAGGTGGCAACGCGGTTGGCATCAATATTATTAACCGCAACATCTGCCCGCCAGCGATCGCCGGATACTGCGATTCTCCGCGCTTCTACCACACCATTGGCCACGGCTACGCCTAATGCCCCCGTCCCCGTCAAGTCGCTAACTCTCGGCTTGCCTGCTGCATTCGTTCTTACCTGTCCTGCGACTTGGAACGCGCCATTTAATGCCCCTAACGAAGGCAAAGTAATTTTCGCGGGCAGGATTTTCGGCGCGATCTGTCCGGCTTGCAGGTTAGCGGCATTGAGGTCGGCAGAAAACCGTCCGTTTTGCAACTGAATGTTACTTGCCGTTACAGTCCCGCCTGCAATCGCGGCTCGCCCCGCCCCCGCCAGTGTCAATCGTTCCAGCCTTAATTTTTGCAGCGGCCCGGAAATCTCGAACAGCGCCTCCCCCGTTCCTGCCACCGGACGCAGGGGAGAAGTCGCCGGTAAGAAGCGATTGAGTTGTACGCCCGCTGCTGCCACCGTCCCGAAAAAGCGCCCGTCTTTAATGCGGGCGTTTTGTACGGCGAGGGTTCCGCCATCAAAAAGTCGGGTAAAAATCTGCGCTTGCAGGTCTTCAATTTTGGTGAAGGGGCCTAAGATTTGGGCGCGGGCAGAAATGGGGCCGATGGTAACGGGTAAGTTGGGAATATAGAGGGCTGCGATCGCGTCGGCGGGAAGATTTTGAGTCTGGAAATCGAGGGCAATTTGTCCGGGATCGCGGTCTTTATTAAAGCGCACCTGTCCCGTCCCCGTGACTTTACCGCCCTGAATCGGAAAGGCATCGAGGGCTTGTAGCACGAGAGTATTTTTCGCGACAGCAAAGGCGAGTTGGGCGCGGACATCTTTGAAAGTTGCGCGAGCGAGTCGGAAAGTCTGGGTTGAGAGAATTTGGCTGGTGACGATCGCTTGGTTGAAAGGGCCCTTCGCTTGCAGGGCAACTTTAAACTCACCCGCCACGGGAACGGGCGGTTGTTTTAAATCGAAGGTTTTAAGAAGATTTGCGATCGTTACGGGTTGCGTGGTGGCGCTGAGATTGAGACCCGATTTCGCATCGATGCTGCCCCCAATCTGGGCATTAATTTGACCGAGTTGGGCGCTGAAGGACTCGAAACGCGCGCTCTGTCCTTGGAAAGCAATACGCCCGTTCGCTTGCTTGACCTCCGGAATCGCGATCGGGAGATTATTGAGGAAATATAAAGGCGGTCGTTCTTCAATCGCTTGCGGTTGCTGCTGGCGTTTGCGTTGCGCGAGTGCTTGCGGCGACTGAATCCCCAGCGCTTTTTCGTCGAGTTTAGCGCTCACGTTTTGCAGCGAAACGATTCCCGCCGCCTGGGGCAGAACTTTTAAAGGGTTACCGTTAAGTTCGACTTCGAGATTGGTACTCACCTTACCCGATCGCAGGATCAGCGGCACTTCGACCAAACGAGCGAGGTAGAGTAAATCGAGTTGCTGCGTGGCTAAGTAAACTTTTCCTTGTAACGTCTGCGGGCGAATCGTCGCAGCAGCGTTAAAGCGTCCGCCCTCCCCAGCAAAAGTTCCTTTAGCATCGCCTTCAAATAGTTGGTAATTTTGGTAAGCACGAACGGTGGCGAGATCGACGTTCAATTCTACCGGCGCTTTCAGGGCGAGCTTTTTATCGCGGGCGACGAGGACGACGTTAGCATTTTCGGCGCGAACCGTTTGCACGTCGATTTCCCAATCCGATTCGCCTTCGCGTTTCCGCAAGCGCGTTGCAATCCACTGTCCGTCGGTATCTTGTTCGACATAGGCGGTGGGACGAATGAGGGTGAGGTTGAGTTCTAGGGTTTTATCGGTTGCCAGTCTCCAGAGGTTAAAGGTAACATCGACAGCTTCAACAACCGCGCGATCGCTATCGGTAGCGGTGGGCGGGATTTCCGATTTCCCAAAACGCACGCCCCGCAAGGATAAACCGCTCGTCGGTCCCAATCGTACCGGGCGATCGAGTTCTTGGGTGAGGAGATCGGTCAGAATGGGCGAAAGGTAATTGAGGAGGGCAAACCACGCGATCGCTAAACCCCCGCACCCCAAGCTAAACCCCACGACAATGCCCCACAACCACCACCGTCTTCTGCGACGAGGAGGAGAAGGAGGAGCGGGATTTTCACCCTCTAACTCGGACTCGTTCTCTGGATTTGGGGTAGGCTGGGTCATATCCCGATTCCGTTTCAAAAACCGCCATTAAACCCTTGCCATGTTATCAAAACTTAGAGTTTAAAGCTTAAAGTCATTAAGAATTTTCTGGGTTATGCCCCCTAGCAGACTGCTCGAAGCAGTTAAAAACTTCCTAAACTTGCTTGATGGCGAATCAAGCGCTGAACGCTCGTTACGGTCGGATTAATTTCATAGGATCGGTTTTGAGGACTTTTAGAATAAGCTTGTTGTTCCTGCTCCATCATTTCAATATCCTGTTCGACCAATCCTTCTAAGAGTTTATTAGCAGAACCGAATAAACTATCTTTCACAAACCTGCGGAATTTAACCGGAAGTTTATGCAAACGCCAGAAGGCATTGAGCGAGGTAAAATGAATGAGATAAGCTCGCGTGTGAGTTTCGTTAACCGGACAGAATAAACAGTAAATTTTAAAATCTTGTCCGAGGCTAGAAGCCCAGTGAGGATAGATATAGCTGACATCTAGCGGTTCGGGATGCAAGCGACGCAGAGCCGGAAAAAAGAGTTGAGAAATCGACCAAATTTTATCAATTCTGTAATAGCTTTGCGCTTCGTAATGGGCATCAATGCGATCGTCTGCGACCTCAATGGATTGCAATTTTGCCGAAGCCCAAGCTTGATAATTATCATGTAAATGCCCGTGGTACATATCCATAATATTTTCGATTAAAAAGGAGAAATGACCTTGATAATCGATCGCAGCAACAGAAGCGATATAATTCAGATGCTCCCATTCCGGCATTCCCATCGGCGCGATCTTTTCCGAGTCGCCCTCGCCGGGAAATAACCAAATAAAGCCATCTAATTCTTTGACGGGATAGGATTTAATTTGACAGTTTGGAATCTTTTGATTTTCAGCCCGGTAAGGAATTTCGGCGCAGTTTCCTTCAGCGTCAAATTGCCAACCGTGGTAGGCGCACTCGATGCGATCGCGTTTTACGATCCCCGCACTCAGTTTAACCTGACGGTGGGGACAGCGATCTTCTAAAGCACAAATCGTCCCGCTTTCGCTGCGATAAAGCACGATGGGTTGTTTCCAAAGCGTCACGCTAACCGGGCGTTCTTTCACCTCGCTACTGCGCGCGACAACATACCAGCGATCGCGATTTATCCCACAGGTGCGAACATCAGTTAAGGTTTGCCGTTGCATTGTAATTCGTAATTCGTAATTCGTAATTCGTAATTCGTAGTTCGTAGTTCGTAGTTCGTAATTCGTAATTCGTAATTCCTAACTCAGTCTCCCAGTCCCCCCGTCCCCCCGTCTCCTCGTCTCCCCCTCTTCATTATTCATCATTCATTATTCATTATTCACCCCGTCTCCCCGTCTCCCCCCTCTCCCTCACTCCCCCGATCGCTGAATCAAGGGGTACACCCACAAGCTAGGATAGTACGATAATTGATGATACACTCAAACTTTTTGATAACAAGTCCCTATGCCCAGAACGCAGCGCAACGATAACTTTATCGATAAAAGCTTTACCGTCATGGCAGATCTAATCTTAAAAGTGCTGCCTACCAATCGCAAAGCAAAAGAAGCCTTCGCTTACTACCGCGATGGGATGTCCGCCCAAGCAGACGGCGAGTACGCCGAAGCAATGGAAAACTATAACGAAGCCTTACTGCTAGAGGAAGATCTGACCGATCGCAGTTATATTCTTTACAATATGGGTCTCATTCACGCTAGCAACGGCGAACACGAAGAAGCATTACAACGCTATCACGAAGCGCTCGAATGTAACTCGCGGATGCCCCAAGCCTTGAATAATATTGCCGTGGTGTATCATTTTCAAGGCGAACGCGCCAAACAAGAAGGCAAAGATGATGAAGCAGAAGCCCTCTTTGATAAAGCCGCTGAAAATTGGAAACAAGCGATTCGCCTCGCCCCCAATAACTATATCGAAGCTCAAAACTGGCTGAAAACCACCGGGCGCTCTGATATGGATATTTTCTTTTAAGCTACAATTCCCAATTATTTCATCATGCTCGATCGCGAACAAGTTCAAAAAGTCGCTCATCTGGCTCGTTTAGAACTCACATCCGAAGAAGAAGAAAGTTTCACCACTCAACTGGGCAGCATTCTCGATTATTTCGAGCAATTGAGCGAACTCGATACGACGAACGTACAGCCGATGACGCGCGCTATTGAGTTAAGCAATGTGACGCGCCCAGACGAGATTAAAAAGGAAGTTGAACCGGAAGAGTTACTGCGAGAAGCACCGGAACAAGAAGATTTATTCTTTCGCGTTCCGCAAATTCTCAGCAGCGATGAAGGTTGAGTCAGAACTGACGCTCAATCAGCGACGAATGGCACTGATTTAAAACAGACAAGAAGGCAAGATTGAGGGGAAAACTTTGGGGGAAGGATTGCCTTCACTCACTTTAATTCAGTGCCGTTCGACAATAGTCAAGACTATCGATTCATTATCCCCTAAATCCTAATTAACTCTATGGCTACCGGAATGTTAATCGATGGAATCTGGCGAAAAGAGGGCTATCAAGGCGACTCTAAAGGCAGATTTAAGCGCAATCCCACCACTTTTCGTCAGTGGGTTAAAGCGGACGGATCGAGCGAGTTTAAACCGGAAGCAGGACGCTATCATTTGTATGTTTCCTACGCTTGTCCCTGGGCGCACCGCACCTTGATTCTGCGCAAATTGAAAGGATTGGAAGCCGCAATTAGTCTCTCTATTGTCGATCCGATTATGGCAGAAGAAGGATGGGAATTTTCTCAAGAAGCCGATTGCATTCCCGATCCGATTTTTGGGGCGAAGTACCTGCGAGAAATTTATATTCAAGCCGATGCTGGCTATACGGGGCGCGTCACCGTGCCGATTTTGTGGGATAAACAAAAGGGGACAATTGTCAATAATGAGTCGCGGGAAATTATACGAATGTTCGATCGCGAGTTTGATGCGATCGCGACTTCTTCCGTTACCTTCTGTCCCGACGAACTCACGGGCGAAATCGATCGCGCGATCGATGCCATTTACCAACCCATTAACAATGGCGTTTATCGGGCGGGTTTCGCCACCTCTCAAGAAGCCTACGATGAAGCTGTCACCGAACTGTTTGCCCATCTCGATCGCTGGAACGAAGTATTAGGAACGCAGCCCTATTTATGCGGCGAGACGATAACGGAAGCAGACTGGTGTTTCTTCACAACATTACTGCGTTTCGACCCGGTTTATTACGTTCACTTTAAATGTAACTTAAAGCATATTTGGGACTATCCCCATCTCTGGCGCTACTTAAAAGATTTGTACGAACAACCGGGTGTCAAGGAAACGTGCAATCTCCATCATATCAAACAGCATTATTACCGCAGTCATCCGCATATTAATCCTAGCGGTATTGTCCCCCAAGGACCGCTCGTGGGGCTAGAGGGGGGTTATACCAATTAAAAATTAAAAAACCTAGATGTATTACCATTTCCCTCCAGTCGGATTACAGAGGATGGACGGGGGGACGGGGCGATCGATCTGTCGCCATTGCTTGGAGAATTGGTATAAGCAGCATCAACAGCAGTGCTTCCTCAATCTCCCTTAATTCCCATCACTCCGTCCCGTCTCAGCCCATTGAAAGGGGGGCTGCTTTTTGTTAAAATAGTAAATTATTGTTAACCCAGCTAGACAGGAAGTATATTTTATGGTTGAAACGAAACCGCAACCGTCGATCGCGCCGAAGCTAGAAGAACCGAAGTTTGGCTTCAACGACTATGCAGAACGTTTAAACGGTCGCGCCGCTATGCTCGGTTTTGTGATTACCCTAGCGATTGAAGCCCTAACCGGACAAGGTGTTTTATCTTGGCTCGGGCTGCAATAGCGCGAACCTTTCAAAATTAAAAACTACGCCGATAGACTCCGGCTTAAATCGCTCGCTTCTTAGGGATTGCGATCGCATTTGAGCCGGGTCTTCTGGTTGTTGCGAAGTTTGATAAGCTACTGTAGGAATTAACAGCGAACTCAATTCCGAAACGCTCAGAATACAATGAACGCCTTATTGCCTCGTTTGATTCGATTAACCTATCGCCGAGAAAAAATTTCGAGCTTTATCGTTATCGTGGGAACCGTCGATGCGGTGATGGGAGGCGTTAGCGAACGCTGGACGCTCTTAAGTTTTGGGGTGTTAGTCATTGCGCTAGCCATTATTCTGCGCGTCGTCCAAGGTCAGCGCGAACGTGCAGTCCCCTTAGAAGAAACCCCCCAGCGCTACCTTCCCCCCAGTCCTTCCGAAGCACCGCTGCCCCCCTTAAGGAGTCGCAAACATCGGTATTAAGTCACAAAGGTTGTGGAAGTCACGGCAACTAGCGAACTGCTTAAAATCGGTCGAGTCGCGCAGGAAAGCGGTTTGCCGGTTAAAACCGTTCGCTATTACGAAGAATTAGGACTCTTAGCGCCGGTTGTGGAACGTTCCGAGGCGGGATATCGTTTATTTGACCCGCAAATTTTTCAGCGCCTTGCTTTTATTAAGCGAGCGCAATCGCTCGGACTCAGCCTCAACGAAATCCGAGAAGTTTTGGAGATTCGCGATCGCGGCGAACTGCCCTGCGGTAAAATCCGACAACGCCTCGAAGGAGAACTGCGATCGATCCGCGCTAAAATCCTCGCCCTAGAAACCTTGCAATTCGAGATTGAAGAAATTCTCTCCGGCTGGCAAGAATATCCATCCCCAGAGCGCATCGAAGAAACGATTTGTCCGAACCTTGATGAATTATGAATTATGAATTATGAGTTATGAATGATGAAGGGGGGAATGATGAATTACGAATTATGAATTATGAGTTATGAATGATGAAGGGGGGAATGATGAATTACGAATTACGAATTACGAATTACGAACTATGAATTACGAACTACGAATTACGAATTACGAATTATGTTGAAACGAACGAACAAGGCGAGAATTCTAGATGGCGCGATCGCACTATTCTTAATCGGTAATGCAGGAAGCGCGATCGCTAAAGATATCCCTCCTGACAATACACTCTTCTTCCCCGAACTCCCAATCGACCATCCCGAACACGACTGGATTCCCAGTCGCGAACCGTGGCAAAACCTTCAACTGCTCTACAAACTCGAAGGTCATAAATCAACGATTGACTCCCTCGCTTTCAGTCCCGACAGCCAATACTTAATTAGCGGCGGCAGTCGCAACGACGGATACTTGCACGTCTGGTCGATGGCGACCGGCAAAGAAGTCGATAGTTTCCGCGCGCAACGAACCTCCGTCCTCGCAATGGCCATCAGTCCCGATGGCAAAATCGTTGCCAGTAGCGGCGACGATGCGGGTTTGAACCTTTGGCAATGGCAAGCGCTGGAAAAAAACTATTTATTCCTCGACACGAACAATAATATTCTTTCCCTACTGATTACGCCCGATAGCCAAGTGCTGATTAGCGCCGGACTCGACGGAATTCGCCTGTGGGATTTACGCACCCAAAAACCAATTTATACATTGGCGCGTTTCGACAATCAAATCCACCATATCGCGATCGATCCGCGCAGCGGCTATATTTTGGCAACGGGCGGCGTTAAGGGCGAAATCAAATATTGGAACGTCAGAACGGGAGGTGCGATCGCGCAATTTTCCGCCCATCGCGATAACATTGGCGCACTAACGTTTACCCCCGACGGCAGTAAACTAATCAGCGGTAGCGACGATCGCAGTATCCGTGTTTGGGCAGCCAACAGTAACCGCCTCCTCTACACCCTCATCGGACACACCGGCAGAATTACCGCCCTCGCCGTTCATCCTAGCGGCAAATATCTCGCTAGTGCCAGTCGCGATGGCATTCGCCTTTGGGATCTCGATCGCGGTACTCTGATTCAGCATTGGTACGCCCATTCAGACTGGGTTCAATCCCTCGCTTTCAGCCCCAACGGACGCTTTCTCGCCAGCGGTAGCTTCGATCGCACCATCAAAGTTTGGCAACCCTTCCTTCCTGATGAACTTTTCCCGCAGTAGGGCTATCCCTAAATTTTAAGGCTCAATTTTTAATTTTTAATTTTTAATGCCCCAACTCGGTTGTACAAAAAGACCACTCGCCAGATAATTTAGTTCAGAATCGATCCAGACGTTACGACTTTCCACCGGGATGCCCCTCCTTTTCAGCAACTCTCGCATTCGACTGCCGCTCGGACAGCTTTTCTGGCGCGAAATCGGTCGCAGTCCGACCACATTAGTTTTTTTACACGGTTCCAGTCGCGATAGCAGTCAGTGGATTCCCCTTCTCGAACGTTTGGGCGAGAACTATCACTGTCTGGCGGTGGATTTGCTGGGGTTTGGCGACTCGGAACGAGTTGATAGGCACTATTCCGTCCAACTGTTAGTAGAAAGTTTTGCCAGTTATTTGGAGGCACTGCGCTTAGAACGGGTTTACTTGGTCGGACATTCTTTAGGGGGCTGGGTTGCTACTCATTACGCCCTGCAACACCCCGAACGAGTCAGGGGTTTAATCCTCATTTCCCCTTCAGGAGTCTCAGTGCAAGGCGATGCTAAGCACCAAGCTTGGGAGAAGTTATTAGTCAGCCGCTTTTCTTGGCTGACGGTGTTGTTGCGATCGCTGCGCCCGCTTGCTAAATTCGGGGGGTGGAAGCCAAAAATCGATCGCGTCCTGGCCCATCGCCAAGAACTGCTTCAGTGTCCGACGACCTGCGATCTACTCTTACGCCGCTCCCAGCGAGAAATTGAAGCGGAATACCTCGATCCCCGCTTAGAAAGGCTCAAAGTTCCTACCCTGATTCTCCAAGGGAATGATGGGAATCCTAGCGATCGCTTTCGCTCTCAAGTTTATGCCAAGCTCATTCCTAACGCTCAACTGCGTCTGCTGGCCGATACGGGCGATGACTTGTTAGCTCTAAAATGCGATCGCGCTGCTGTAGAAATTAGAGAATTTTTAGCAACAGAAGGAAAACAAAAGTTTAAAAACTAGCTCTCCGACTCAGGAAGTAACCTTTTCTTTCGGGAAATTCAAACGGCAGGTCTAAATCGGGGAACAATAAGTTTCGAGCAGGGCGCTCTTCCTTACCTTTCCTAGTAACTCGACTGGCTTCAAGCTTCCGTCAGCGACTTAAAGGTATTGAGCATCAATACTTATCTCTTTAAAGGGGCATCCCTCAATGCAACTGATAGGTTAAGATGCAAGCGATGAGCTAAAGCTAGATCGAAAGACACTCCAGATAAAATGGAGAAAAATCTTGCTGGATTTTGTAGGTGGCTCGAAAGCAATCTAAAAGTTTATGCCCGACTCTTATCAACCCGATCGCAACTCCTTCGTTACGGCAGAACAACACGACTTACGCGCCCCGACCGCATTTAATATCGGGCGAGGCACAGCCGCTGGCGGGCTGCGTACTCTCGCGTTCGTTGCGTTAGATAGCCTCTCTATCTCGCTTGCTTGGTGGCTTGCTGTTATTCTTGTCGAGCGAGTTCAATGGCTTCAGAGCGTCCCGAGTTTTAGTCTGTCTCGCTTCTTGCTGCCAATCTTACTGATTACTCAGACCATGCTGGCTGCGGCTGGACTGTACAGCGAGCGGGAAAGCCGCCGCAACATGACTCGCCTGTTTAAAAACATTACTCTAACGCAGGCAACCATTGTTGCAGTCGCCTTTCTCTACGAACCGGGCTTGTTTATCTCTCGGTCTGTTTTCTTGCTGGCTTGGATTCTTAACCTCTTGCTGATTTCGACCGGACGCTGGATTGCGGAATCGGCAATCACGACATTGCGCCGTCGTGGAGCGGTGACTCGTCCGATCTTTTTAATCGGTACGCCGCGCGATCGCTTAATTTCCCAAATAGCGCTCAAACTCGCTAGCAACCAAGAATTCAAAATCGTCGGTCAAGCAGATCTATCCGAAGCCTCAGAACGCCAACGTTGGACGCAAACTCTGCACGAGATTGCGGATAAAGGCGTTGGAGAAGTCTTTGTCTGTTCCTGGCAGTCCATCGAAGATCCGATGGCGCTGTATTGGAGTTTAAAAATGGCCGGCATTCACCTGCGCATCTTACCCACGGGATTGGAGATTCCCCACCAAGCCCCTAAAATTGAAACGATTGGCAGTTTATTGACGATTCAGTTTCAACCGCCTACTCTGGTGGGAGGCGATTTTTGGACGAAACGTTTATTCGACATTGTAGTAGCCAGCACAATTCTGCTCGTTGGCAGTCCTATCTATTTATTCTTAGCACTTCTCATTAAACTTGATTCTCCAGGGCCTATTTTTTACAAACAAACTCGCGTGGGTTTGAAAGGACGACACTTCAAAGTTTGGAAGTTTCGCACGATGGTGATCAATGCCGATCGCCTTTTGAAGGAGTTGGAGGCTAGAAATGAAATTAAAGGCGGCGTTCTTTTTAAAATGAAGGACGATCCCCGCATTACCAAAGTCGGTAAGTTCTTACGTCGTTACAGTTTGGACGAACTTCCCCAAGCGATTAACGTGCTGATTGGCGATATGAGCTTAGTAGGGCCGCGCCCACTACCTTTGCGGGATGTCGAAGGTTTCGCGCCGCACCATCACGTCCGCCATAACGTTATGCCCGGAATTACGGGGCTGTGGCAAGTTTCGGGACGCTCGGATATTACGGATTTTGAGGATGCTTTTCGCTTGGATATGACCTATATCCAAAATTGGTCTTTAGCCTCCGATTTTAAAATTCTGCTGAGAACAGTTCAAGTTGTTTTCGCCAGCAAGGGGGCCTATTAAGGATTAGTTTCTGGTGAATTTTAAGTGGTGAGAGAAAAAACTGCGATCGCGATCGCAGTTTTTGTGTGATGAAGATCGCAAACTCTCTCGCTAAGCATCACCCGTTGTGTGGCGAAAATTTAAGATATTGTAAATATCAATAACTATCTCTTCGCACGCGCTATGTTACCTGAACTTGAATTGCTGCCAGGAGCTATACCAGAGATGCTAGTATCCATTGCCGATACCGGGCGCATTACACTGATGGATCGCTACGGCTTGATGGCAGCCTCCCTCAATGAATCTCTTAATGAAGAAGACCGCCGCGCGGTTAATCGCATTCTCCGAGGAATTGTGAAAGGACGCATTCACATTGCAGAATTTTAGTCGCCTCGCTCCAAGTTTTTTATCTCGCGGATTGAGCCGGTTTGAACTAAGGCTTAACTAACGCATCGTTACGAACTCTTCTGCTACGCTCGGGTGAATGGCAACAGTCGCATCAAAGTCTGCCTTTGTAGCCCCCATTTTGACCGCGATCGCAACGCCTTGAATAATCTCCGCTGCATGGTCTCCGACCATATGCGCCCCCAAAACGCGATCGCTCGCCGTATCGACCACTAATTTCATCATCGTCTTCTCATCCCGACCTGCAAGCGTATAGTACATCGGTCGGAACTTGGCGCGATAAACTTTCACCGCGTCGCCGAATTCCTTGCGAGCTTGGGTTTCCGTCATCCCGACCGTTGCTGCTTCAGGAGTCGTGAAAATCGCTGTCGGAACCGCATCGTAACTCATTAAGCCATCTTTACTGCCATACAGTTTATCGGCTAAAATCCGACCTTCCTTAATTGCAACCGGCGTGAGTTCGATGCGACCGATACAATCGCCGACTGCATAAATATTTTCCACATTGGTGCGATTGTGTTCGTCAACAACGATCGCGCCGTCCTTAACTTCCACCTTTGTCTGTTCTATCCCCAGCTTTTCCAAATTCGGCTTGCGCCCCGTAGCGGCTAAGCTGACAACATCGGTTAACACTTCTTCCGTTTCGCCCTCTAAGACCACTTTTATGCCGTTACCCGTCTCTTCGATGCGTTTTATCTCGGTTTGCGTCAAAATTCTAATCCCGCTCTCCTGCATCCCATTTTGGATGGTTTCGCGCAGGTCGTCGTCGAAGCCGCGCAAAATGCGATCGCCGCGCAACACCTGCACCACTTCCGTCCCCAAACCGTTCATAATGCAAGCGAACTCGCAACCGATATAACCCGCACCCAGGATTACCATGCGCTTCGGTTGTTCGGGTAGAGCAAACATTTCATCAGAAGTCAGGGCGCTTTCGATTCCCGGAATGTCGGGTTTAACGGGCTTGCCCCCAACCGCGATTAAAATTTTATCGGCAGTGACGCGGCGATCGCCAATTTCCACCGTACGATCGTCCACAAACCGCGCCAAACCCCGAAATAACTCCACCTTAGAATTATCCAGCATTCGCCCGTATACCCCGTTCAGGCGATCTACCTCTTGGTTAACCGCGACAACCATTTTCTGCCAATTCAATTGGCTTTCCACCGCGCTCCAACCGTAACCTTGCGCGTCCTCCATTAAATGGGGAAAATGCGACGCATACACCATCAACTTTTTGGGGATACAGCCGCGATTGACACAAGTTCCGCCCAAGCGATCGTTTTCCGCAACGGCTACCTTTGCGCCGTATTCCGCCGCGCGGCGAGCGCTGGCAATGCCGCCCGAACCGCCGCCGATAACAAAGAAGTCGTAATCGTAATTCATAGTCCTCGTTAACGTTTAATTTTTAGTGGATTTTCGATTGTTATTTGCTGGCGGTGGACTGTCGCCTGCCTCGGATTGAACCATCGTACCGCCCGTCGAATTGGGGCGTAACTGCTGCCTGCCGTTGTGGATAATCCGTAGCATCTCGCCGAGTTGTTGTTCGATATTGGAGAGTACCGCATCGGCATATTCGTCCGCCCCATCTTGAATATCTTCGCACTCATTCAGGGTAGTTTGCCGCAACTGCTCGATTTCCTGATGGGTGCGGGCGCGCAATTGTTCGATCTCCGCCAGGGTTGACTGCTGGATTTGCTCGCACTCCTGCTGAACTTGATGCCGAACCCGCGCCGCTTCCAACTCCGCTTGGCGCACGATGCCCAACTCATCGAGGATTTCCGCCGCCCGCTGTTGGGCCGCCGCGATGATATCTTGAGCGTATTCTTCAGCTTGCAGCAAGATTTCCTCTTTTTGCCGGACAATCTCCACCGCATCGGCAAAGGCGGAGGGTAGATTGACTCGTACTAAATCCAACTGCTCGAGCAACTGTTCCTCATCGATGAGGGTGCGCTTCGTCAGCGGAATGTGAGGACTGTAGAGAATGATGTCCTCGAGGCGATTGAGTTCGGCTTGAATGTCTATGTTTCCGGAGCGGGGTGCGGGCGAGGGGGAGGATTGTCCGAACTCGTCGGGTTCGGGGTCGCCCCGGGAGAGTTTTTGGCGTAGCATTGGTAGACTTCTCGGGCAACATGGGTGGGAACGAGGCGATCGAGGGGGCCGCCGAAGCGAGCAACCTCTTTGACGACGCTACTACTTAAGAAACTATACTCGTTAGAAGTCGCCAGAAAAACAGTTTCGATCGCGCCATTCAGGATTTTGTTAGTGTGAGCCATTTGCAGTTCGCCTTCAAAATCCGACAGAACTCGCAAACCGCGCAGCAAAACTCCCGCATTGCGGGACTGAGCATATTCTACCGTTAAATCCCAGAAGCTATCGACTTCAACATTGGGTAACTTTTCGATGCAGCGACGAATTTGCTCGACGCGCCGTTCGGTGGAAAAAAGGGGCTGTTTGTTGGGGTTGCAGGAAACAGCGACAATGACGCGATCGAACAGTCTGCTACCTCGTTCGATAATATCGAGGTGGCCGAGCGTAATCGGGTCGAAACTGCCGGGATATAGCGCGATCGCGGACGAAGGAGACAAGGTTTAAAGAGTGCGTAGGTAAAACTCAAAGCATAAATTCCCATCCACGTTAGCATATACAATCTTGAATCTTTAATGGGGCTGCTCCACAGAATTTTTTCTTTATCGCTCGCCCCAGAATTGATAAAAATCTATGCGAGGCGGCGAGGTATTCCTATAGGCTCGGAAAATACGCAGTCCAGCGCCCGCAGTCCCCTTAAACTCGCGCTGCTAGGGAACCAAAGTTTGCGATAATCTAAAGACGGATATCGATGAAAAGATAAAAAACATCGCGAGCGCAATTCATACGCGCGCTCCTCAAATTAACAAACGAGAGAGGGAACCTGCCGCTTATGGCGAAGATCGAAACCAGAACCGAGCCTATGGTTTTAAACATGGGCCCTCACCATCCCTCCATGCACGGCGTATTGCGCCTGATTGTCACCCTCGACGGGGAAGATGTCATCGACTGCGAACCCGTCATCGGCTATCTGCACCGAGGGATGGAAAAAATTGCCGAAAATCGCACCACCGTCATGTACGTTCCCTACGTGAGTCGTTGGGACTACGCAGCGGGGATGTTTAACGAAGCGATTACCGTCAATGCCCCCGAGCAACTCGCGGATATTAGCGTGCCTAAGCGCGCGCAATACATCCGCGTCATCATGCTCGAACTCAACCGCATTGCCAATCACCTCCTGTGGCTTGGCCCTTTCCTCGCCGATGTCGGCGCGCAAACCCCCTTCTTTTATATCTTCCGCGAACGGGAGATTATTTACGATTTGTGGGAAGCGGCTTCTGGGGCGCGCTTGATTAACAACAACTACTTCCGCGTCGGCGGCGTAGCGGCGGATTTGCCCTACGGTTGGCTTGACAAATGTATCGATTTCTGCAATTACTTCGACCCAAAAGTTGACGAGTACGAAAAACTGATTACCGATAACCCCATCTTCCGCCGCCGCGTCGAAGGAGTCGGCACGATTTCGCGCGAAGATGCCATTAACTGGGGACTTTCCGGCCCGATGTTACGCGGTTCCGGGGTGAAGTGGGATTTGCGCAAAGTTGACCATTACGAATGCTACGACGATTTCGATTGGAACGTGCAGTGGGAAACCGGCGGCGACTGCTTCGCGCGCTACATCATCCGCGTGCGGGAAATGCGCGAATCGGTGAAGATTATTCGCCAAGCCTGTAAAAATATCCCCGGCGGCGCTTACGAAAACCTAGAAGCCAAACGCATGGCGGAAGGGAAAAAGTCGGAGTGGAACGGCTTCGATTATCAGTACGTTGCGAAGAAAGTTGCCCCCACGTTTAAAATTCCGGCGGGCGAACATTACGTGCGCATGGAAAGCGGAAAAGGCGAGTTAGGAGTTTTTATTATCGGCAACGACAATCTCTTCCCTTGGCGTTTTAAGATTCGTCCGCCCGATTTCAACAACTTACAAATTCTGCCCCAGTTACTCAAGGGCGTAAAAGTTGCCGATATTATGGCAATTTTGGGCAGTATTGACGTAATTATGGGATCGGTCGATCGCTAAATCGTTGCATTGCCATAATATTGTGAAAGGCGGGCTTTGCTCGCCTATTTTGTTGGAATCAAGCCAATCGCAGATTTCAGGTTACGACGGTTTATAGCGTGGGATTCAGCTAATATTAGGGAGCCATCGCGCTATTATCAAAACATTGAGCAATACCTTTCCAGTTCGCATCTTCGAGTGCAGTTTCAGTATAATTGTTACCCGTGTAATATAGCGTTTTTCATATGCGTGAGGTACAGATTTCAAAATCAAATCGGTAGGGGCGCAAGGCTTGCGCCCGTTGGATGTACCTCATTCACGTGAAAACTGCTATACCAGATTGATGTGAAGCTGCATAGAGATGAAAAGTAGGGTGTGTTAGCGAAGCGTAACGCACCGTTATCCTAAAAATTTAGGAAAGTTAATTTTAGGCAAAGTCAAATCTTTTGGAAGAGCATCAACGAAGGAAGAAGGTGGGCAGTTGCCCACCCTACTTTTAGCTCATTAGCGAACTGCAACAGAAATTTGTAAGCGTCCGTTGGAAATGGTAGCGTTGATACCCCCAACGCGGGAGTTAATCAACTTACTAGCGTCACTAGGGCTGATTTGGAGAGCTTGAGCGACTTGAGCACTCCCTGCACTCACTAAAAGCTGCTGGACATTCATACCATTAATGCTTTGAAGCCCACTATTGACTTGTTTATTGACTTGTCCGTTGACTTTCATTCTTGAAATAACGGCATCCACAATATCGCCATACCATTTGCTTGCCCCGCGAATATCTGTTTTCCCCGCTTCGGCAACTAATTTGCCGTTGCTGACTTTAACATTAAACCCTTGAGACAACGAACCACTGACTGAAACCCAGGGTGAATATTTCTTCTTTCCGAGTATGCTACCTAGATATTCCCGTGCTTGAACGCGCCAGTTGCCGTTAACGGTAAAGCCTCCGTTAGTAAAGGCAACCCTTAGATTACTGACATCCATTTTCTGAAAGGCTGTATCTTTGTAACTTCCTTCATTAGCCCGTAAAATGTCGTTAATTGGGCCTTCAAACAGAGACACAGGAATAGACACCTGAAGAGTATTACCATTCATACTAGCTTCAGGCTTAAAGTTCGGAAGGTTGAAGGCGACTTGCTGTGAAACAATTGCCTTATCTTTCAAACTAGAAACTTCAGAAGATGATTGTGTATTTTGGACAGTCGAAACTTTGGCAATGCTGGCAGAATAATTAATGAAGCCGAAAGAAACGGCAGTTGTTGCAGCAAGCAGTCCTAATTTTAAAGAATTCATTGCGATTAACTCCAAACAGAAGAATGAATACGAGTAAAGTGTTTGGTAGTTGCACTTAAGAGCGGCAGTTCTCAGAAAACTGCTAACTTGAAAGAGGTTCGGTTGAAACTTTTGTTAAACCTCTACCCTGCAAAAAGCATAACTGTTTGAGAAATTAGATGGCAGTCGGATAAGAGTCAGTAAAAAGTCGGATTCCACCGAGCAAATAGTACCCTTTCGCCTCCGGAGGAATCCTGAGAAGGGCTGAAGGATGGGAAAGTCGATAAGCTGGTGGTATAAAAATGACAGTAGAAGAGGCGATCGCGCTGGTCGAGGGATTGCTCGATCGCGGGCGATTAACAAAAGTTCAAGAAGCGGTTTTCCGCCAATCATGGAAAGGTGAAACGTACTCGAAGATTGCCAAAGAAACGGGTTATGACGCTGGATATATTAAGGATAGCGGCGCGGAACTGTGGCAAGCCCTCTCGAAAGCGTTGGGAGAAAAGGTTAGCAAGCAAAATATCGCGGGCGCACTGCAACGCTACGCTCGAAAACCGATTGTTCCCCTTGAGTCAGTTTCCGGTGTCTCCCGCACTCAGCCTACCGATGGGGGCGATGCGTCGGATGAAACTCGCTGGGTAGAGCGGGAAGTGTTGGTTAAAAAGCTAACCGAAAAAGTACAAGCGAATTGCCGCGTCCTCATCCTAGCAGGACTGACCGGAATTGGTAAATCTTCGTTAGCGATTCGACTCAGTTTAGAACCCCAGATTCTTCAAACTGGGTTGGTCGTTAAAGTCATCCGCTTCGATGCGGAGCGATCGACTTTTGAAGCGTTTGCCCAGCAATTCTTAAAACAACAAATATCGTCTGCATCCGAGTTCGATCGCTCGCCCGAACAACTCGTTAATGATTTAGTAATGTATTTGCAAACTCAGCCCTGTTTGTGCATCCTCGATATGGTTGAGGAAATCTTGGAAGCTGGCGATCGCGGCGAACTCAAATACAAAGACCCCTGCTTTACTAAGTTTTTCGATCGCCTGCTGGAAGCAGAACTGATGCCCTCTCGCTTGATTTTAACTTCTCAAGATCGACCGCCGACCATCGCGCAAGGACGGTATAAAGAGCGATCGCACCTCGAGGAACTCAAAGGGCTAAATCCAGCAGAAGCGATCGAACTTTTTCGAGTTTGGGAGGTTTATTCCCAACGACAGGAGGAAATCGAATACCTGCAACGCATCATCGAAGTTTATGAGGGTCATCCCCTCGCTTTGAGCGTTATTGCTGGAGAAATTCGGGAGAGTCCCTATCGGGGGAATATTCAAGCTTATTGGTACGACTACGGGCAGGAAATCGAGGAGATAGAGCAACAAAAAAATGCGGCTGACTTGCGTTCAAATACGGATTCAATGACTTTGACGCATTACAGCGTTAATTTAACCGACTTGGTTAAATACCGCATCGAACGTACTTTCACTCGTTTATCGGCTTCATCTCCCTTAGCCTATATTTTACTCTGCATGGGAGCCACTTATCGCTGCTCCGTAGAACGAACGGCTTGGCTAACTTTAATAGCAGATGCTCCTAAAGAATCCCAAATTATTGCTTTTCAAACCTTGCAACGTCGCTTTTTATTAGAAACAGATCGTACAGTCGATCGCATCCTATATCGACTTCATAGTTTGATTCGCAGCATCGCTCTCCAACATCTTACCAATCCCGATCTACCAGAGAGCTTATGAGCGCTTTTAACCCAGGGTTCCAGCCCAAAATAATAACCGAAACAGAGATTTTTCGATGCTGCTTTACGGAAACCGGAGAACTGGTCGTCAATCGCGGGTGCAACCTCAACCGACAACCGACCTTACTGGAACAAGCGCATTTACGAGCCGCTTTTTATTGGCTGAAGCAACATCAACCCACTCCTCAAGCTTCCGAGCTAGAAAGAGTTAGAGGCTATTTAGAAGCCGCTTACCATTTCAGTCAGCTTGAAGCCTGGGAATCTCTCTGCCAAATTTTATTCGTTTGCGTCGATCGCGAAAGTTATTCTCCCTTACACGAACAGCTTGGAGTTTGGGAATGTTACTCCCAACAAATCGACTTGTGCGAACCTTTATTAGAGCGAGTCAATCCCGAAATCGACTGTCTTTGTTTGAACAATTTAGGATTTGCTTATACTCATCTCTGTCAGTATCAAAAGGCTACGCATTACTACCAGCGTTTGTTAAAACTTGCAACAGAAATCGGTAATCGCGAGGCTTTAGCCTTAGCTTTGGGGGGATTAGGCGTTTGCTACGGACACTGGGGACAATATCAAACGGCTTGGGATTACTGTCAGCAACAGTTGTTAGTGTTAGACCAGATCGATGAAATTTCCTCGAAAGCGCGATCGTGCAATTTCTTCTCCTCGGAGTTTTCAGAAAAAGCTCAAAACGATCCTAGAGATAATTTTACCCTAAAAGAAAGATGCCAGACACTAGCAACTTTGGGGTATTTAGACATTCACTTGCGGTGTTATCGTCACGCCGTTCGTTGCTGTCGGGAAGCTGTAGAAATTGCACGTCAAATCGACGCGTCCGAAACAGAATGGTACGCCCTCGGACGACTGGCAATTGCCAATACTCAGTTAGGAAAATCCAAACAAGCGCTTGAGGCATTACAGCAGCAGTATCAACAGCGACACCAAGGCAGAAGTTGTTCTCAAATTAGTGCGATGTTGGTTAATATTGCTTTAGTCTACTGCTACAAGCGCCAGTTTGAAGAAACGATTACCTGCGTGCAAGAACTCTTACAAATCAACCAACAAAACGGCAATGCCAGCCTTCAATGTTACGCCCTACTCATACTCTCGTTCGTTCATATGTGGCGAAATGAAACGACGTTAGCGATGGAAAGGACTCAGCAATGTCTCAAACTGTCGCAGCAGTTTGGCTATCGCCACCACGAATCCCAATCTTTGTCTCAACTGTCTTATCTCTATAGCGATCTGGGAGAAACTTTTCTCGCTTTAGACTATGGAAAACAAGCCTTTGCGAGCGCTCAAACCGTGGATTCCGCTTTTTATACGGGGATTGCACTTGCTGTTTTAGGTTTGACCTATCTCGAGAGCGGGAAACTGAAAGATTGCCTGCGATCGCTGAGCGCTAGTTTTCGGGTTCTTCCCCCTTGGAACGGTGGAGATAGTAAATTATTGCTAGCTTTAGTTGTTAAAAGATTAAGCCAATTTTTGTTGAAAAGAATCGCTCCTCAACTCGTTTTAACGGGACTTTAGCGATGCCTGGAGAGCCGGTTATATAAAATCCGGTTGAATGACCTAAATTAAGGCTGACGGGGGTACGGGGGGACGGGGTGATGTTCTTACATAATGGGCGATTTTGCGGATTTTATATTATCGACACGAAGAGGCATTCTACCAGCGTGATGGGTCATAGCAGATTGTAAGGGCAAGTTGCCATTCGCCCTTATATTTTTCAAATCACGTCTGATGTGCATTATCCAAAAGTCTTGATTTCCCTCACCCCCAGCCCCTCTCCCAATCGGTGGGCTATCGTGTACACATAAGCGATCGAATCTAGCATGACGGTTGAAGATCCCCCCTAGCCCCCCTTAAAAAAGGGGGGAACCGGATTCAAAGTCCCCCTTATTACTTCTAATTCACATTAGGCGTAAATCTAGAGTAACGTCTTTTTTAATCGCTCTAGGGAAAGGGAAAATATCGACTATTTCCCTTCCATAATCTTTTGGAAAGCAACTTCGTAGGCATCGGTCATTTTCGCTACGGTAAAGCGATCTTCGACGTGCTGGCGGCAATCGCGACGGTTCAGTGCGATCGCTTTCGGAACGGCTTCGATCGCTTCTTCCACACTCGTACAAATATAGCCCGATTTTCCGTGGGCAATCACTTCCGGCACCGATCCCATTTTCATGCCAATCACGGGCGTTCCTGCTGCCATAGATTCAATCATCACTAAGCCAAACGGTTCGGGCCAAGTAATGGTGAATAGCGTCGCACTTGCACCGCCTAACAATGCTGCTTTTTCCTCGTGGCTGAGTTCGCCCAAATATTGAATTTGTTCGCCATCGAGTAGGGGTTCGATTTCTTGTTCGTAGAACTTCTTATCGACCACATCAATTTTGCCCGCCATGCGCAGATTCCAGCCGGTACGTTTGGCAATTTCAACGGCTAAATGCGGCCCTTTTTCGGGCGACATCCGTCCTAAAAAGGCTAAGTAAGGGGGGTCTTGGGGTTTCTCGCAGAATGGGTAAGCGTCGGCATCAATGCCGTTATACACCGTTCCGACGTAGTTTAATTCCGGGCCGCCTTCCCGTTGCGAGTTACTAATGCTGCTGAAGGGTTGATATTTGTAGCGATCGAAAAGTTTAACATTATCAGTCGTAAAGCGTCCGTGCAGCGTGTGCAGAACGTTCGTATCGATTACTTTTTCAAAGGGCAAGGCTGTCAGCCCAGTGTGGAAGTGAACGATGTCAAATTCGCTCGCTTTATCAACGATTTGAGCGAGTTGCAGCATTTCGTAGATAAATGGTTCTTTAATCTCGGGATTGAGGCGCAAAGCTTCGGGAACGACAGACTCGAGCTTGGCTAAGGTTTTGGAGTCCCCCGAGGCAAATAATGTGACCTCGTGTCCCCGACGAACTAATTCGTCAGTCAAATGGCTGACTACTAACTCGATGCCACCATAACCCGGGGGAGGAACTCTCTCCCAGAGGGGGGCAATTTGAGCGATGCGCATATGTGAAACTCCTTATCTTTAGAGCTTCGTTAATCGAGCCACGAAGCTTAATGTTGGCTTAATATCCTCTAACTTTTTGGTTCATTAGTCAATTCCTTCCGTAGTCTATAGAACAATTTTTTCGCCAATTCTCCAGTATTGCGGCATCGAGTGAGAAAAACGGGAACGCCGGAATTCTTCAGCGTCAAGAGTCGATCGCGTCGCAATTTAACCCAGTCAATTTCGGGCGGTTCGTCTGAGTGGCGATATGCTACTACATGATGTGTTTTTTCAAAACTGTACTGAAGGATGGAGCATTATTTTGCGACAGTGGCGCGAGGGCTAGAAGCGATCGCGGCAAAAGAGTTGGAGGAGTTGGGGGCGAAGGATATCCAGCAGGAGTTTACCGGCGTTTCCTTTAAAGGCGATCGCGCCCTGCTCTATCGAGTTAATCTGGAATCGCGCTTGATATTCCGCGTTTTAGTACCGATCGCGGAGTTTAAGTGTCGCGATGCCCGGGAACTCTACCGCCAGGTGCGCGCGATAAATTGGGAGCAATACTTGCAGTGCGATCGCACCCTTGCCGTTCGTTGCACGGGCAGCAATCCCCAACTCAACCACAGCTACTATACTGCCTTGCAGATTAAAAATGCGATTGTCGATCGCCAGCGCGATCTATTCCAAGCGCGTTCTAGCGTCGATCCCCAAAATCCCGACCTTTCGATTAACGCGCATATTCGCGGCGATCGCTGTATTCTCAGTCTCGATAGTACCGGCGAAAGTTTGCACCGTCGCGGTTATCGTCCGGCGATGGGCTTAGCACCGCTTAAAGAAACCTTAGCCGCCGCGCTGTTGGAAATGGCGGGATGGGATGCAAGTATTCCGTTCCTCGATCCCCTCTGCGGTTCGGGAACGTTGCCGTTAGAAGCGGGGTTGAAAGCTTTAAAGATAGCACCCGGTCGTTTGCGCGATCGCTTCGCCTTTGAAGAATGGTCGGACTTCGATCCCCAACTTTGGAAACAAACCCTCGTTGAAGCCCAAAAACGCGAGCTTTCCGAGCTTCCTGCGTTCATCGGCGGTAGCGATCGCGATCCCGAAATTCTCCAACAAGCGCGTACTAACGCTGAAAATTGCGCCCTCGATCGCCAGGTTCGCTTCTTCCAAACCGATATTGCTGATATTGAAGCGCCGTGCGATCGCGGTATTCTCATCTGCAACCCGCCCTACGGTCAACGGTTGGGCGAAACGCAAGAACTGGTCAGTTTTTACCGCTTGCTGGGCGATATTTTTAAACAGCGTTTTAAAGGCTGGAAAGCCTATGTTTTAACGGGGAGTAAGGAACTCAGCAAACAAGTCGGACTCAAAGCTTCTAGCCGTCTGCCAGTTTACAACGGCGCGATCGCTTGTACGCTGCTCGAGTATGAATTGTACTGACCTGCGATCGAGCAATTACCCATACTTCCCCTTTGTCATTCATAATTCATAATTTATCATTCCCCATTCCCCATTCCCCACTCATCATTCATGATTCATCATTCTCCATTCCCTATTCATCATTCATGATTCATCATTCATAATTCATAAGGAATCTTGCGATCCTTACTCGGCCAATTTTTGAGAATATACAACAACAGCCAAGGAGTGACAAAGCTGATACAGATAATCCCATTTCGCCACGATGAAATCAACTGTTCTAGATTTTGTCCTGCCATTGGAAATAGAGAACTACTAGAAAGCTGACCTGCCCACAGCGCGATCGCATTATACGACAGGTGCAGCAGCCAAGGAATCCATAATACCCGCGTTTGAAGATAAATCACAGAAAGAACAATTCCAAACACAAAAAAACCAATAATATTTGCGTGTAAAATGCCAAACATTAACGACGAAATTAAAATCGCCACCTTCCAATTCCACTTGGTTGCTAAGCGCTGTAAAATCAACCCTCTAAAACAGACTTCCTCAAGGGCAGGTTCTAGAATAACAACAATGGCGATTAGTAAAACTTGATAAATCAGCGAACTCGAACTCCGAACCACTAATATTAGTGGGTTTGCCAGCCAGATCGGATCGAAGTTTTTTTGAAAAAACTGTAAAACTACGAGAAGAGTGAGTTGACCAATTCCTAAAGAAAATAGAAAAACAGGAATGGCAAAAATCAATAGCTTTAACTCTCGCACTTTTTGAGGGAAAGAGCCAAAAATCCTGACAATACTGAGGTTTGAGGTTCGGATTTGAGTAAAGCACCAAAAAGCAATCACTCCATAAACCCAAACATGAATGATTATGAGAGGGATAGTGTATTCAGTGTTGAGGAAAAGATTAATCCCTGAATCTGGATTGCCAAATAAACTCAGAAGAGACCAAAGTATTGCAATTAGAACGCACAAAACACTACTAACAAGCAAACCCATTAAACCAGAACTCAAAAGACTTCTGACTTGCACGTTCTCGAAGGGCAGATTGGGACGATGGGTTGATGAAAATTCCGAAGCCGGTGTTAACGAACTTTCACTATTTTCTACTGAAAAAGAATTAGGATCGACCACTGATATTTAATTAAATACGCACTTTACCCTCGAATCTTAGCCTAATTTTCTGCTTTTGTTGGAATCGGGCGTTGTTGAATATTGCAAGTAAAGGATAGTATCTGTCTGCTTCGAGATCGCACTGCCGAATTTAGCGGTCATCCAGCACAGGCGAAAATGTCAATCGTTAGGTTGATTCGTTCTAATGGAGATATTCTGGAACTCCATTAGTCGCTAAACAGTCCAGCCCAAAAACTGTCACGCGCGACAAGCGGACAGCCCTTAGCTTTAGTTAGATTGGAAATAACGAGACATCGAACTGAAACCAACCCCAGTCCTTCTAAAGGAGGACAACCTTAGAAAATCATACTTACTCCAGTAGGGGGAAGTCAAAAAGGCGGCTGGATCGGTTAATTAAGTGGTAGAGCAGAGCAAACTTATTGAGTGAGGGGAGGATACTAATGTACAACTTTTTTAATGCAATTGGTGACTTTTGTCAAGAGACGCGACAAGTTTCTTCATCCCGCCTCAATCTTGCCCAGCGATTGGGCAGCCTTGTACTGTTAGCGACAGCAAGCGTGGCAATGACAAGCACAGCGTGCGTAGAAGCAGCAAAGGCTCAATCGAGTTTAGCGGATGGAACCTATCTGTACGGTCAATCGCCAACGCCGGAAAAGATTGGTTCTGAGTATTTAGTCTTTCAAGTTCGCAACGGCACGGTTACGGGTGCTTTATATATGCCAAGCTCGGAGTTTGCTTGCTTTACGGGCAGTTCGGATTCGCGCAACCTCAATTTGTCTGTAGTCGCTCCCTACGAAAACGAAACCTACAGCCATCAAATCGCCCTCGAACCTCAATCGCCCGTTGCCAGCAATGGAGAGACTGCCGTTGCGATGGGGCTGGAAGGATATCATCGCCTCGACGCACCGAGCGAAAACGATCTTCGCATCCTCAATAGTTGCCGCGCTCAATAGGTAATCGCGCCGCTCGTCAATTCAGTCATTAGTTTGAAAGGGCAGGCTTGCGACCTTTTCTTTGGGTCAGTAAATCGAGTTTGTAGTCCTCACTCCCATCCCTCTCCATCTCTTCGAGTCATCAAGCGGAGGGATGGAGAGGGATTTGATTGGTGTTTTTGTACTTGTTCCTGTTGCTTCCTCTGGGGGTTCGCAAAAAAATCAGTAGTTTTTCTTTCTGGGAGGTTAAGAAGCTATGTGACCAATGTTACTTGCTCGAAAAAATACCGAGAAAAAACGATAAGCCTTTCTATACTGTTATTATTACCGAAATGACGTTGCAAAATCTCTATCAAACTTTCACATTCACGAGTATAATTTTTTACCAAATCTTTACCTAATCTTGATGACAAACTCCCTTTCGTTCCTCTATAACAGAAATGTATAGATGAGCAAGAGGATTCGGAATCATGGAAAGCAAGAAGTTGGGTAAAGTAGTCGCAGGAGCAGTCGTTTTAGGTTGTGCGATCGCGATCGCAACGCCGCAAGCGAAAGCCGGTACGCTCTACGATGGCTGGAACTATAGCATTGATTCTTTCAGCGACGGTTCCGGGGGCAGTGGTTATGAAATACAAGGGTTAGCTATTAAGGAAACCGCCGATAGCATCTTCGTCGCACTCACAGGGGGAACGCCGCTAACCGGCGTAGCAGCAAGCGGTGCAGCGGATGGCAATATTGGCTGGGGCGATATGTTCTTCAACTTCTCCGGTAAGGATTTTGCCACCGCCCAAGCAGAAGGTAGCATCTTTGGGGTGCATTTCGCCGGAACTAATGACTCGGGCGTATCCCAACTCGGTTTGTACGGCAATGTTGTTGCCCAAAGCGTTACTCTGGAAAATCACGGCTATGGCAGCCTCAAACAATACTACGATTGGGGCTGGGGTACTGCCAATACAATGGGAACTGATATTGCCACCCAAAATGCTGCTTATAATTACCTCTACGGTTCCAGCGTTGCAGCGAACCCCACCACCGATAACACCCCGATCCTCAACTCGATTCAGTCCGGAAACTTCTTGGGCGCTATTGCTTCTCTGAATAGCGCGCAACTCCTTGCCCAAGGACTGAACTTCGGTCACTTCAGCGCAGCGGGTTCTCAAACCCTCGGTTTTCAGCTTGACAAGTCTTTGTTGAAGGGCGTGTTACCGGCAGGATTAACGCCTTTTATGGTTCACGTTCTGCTCGAGTGCGGTAATGATGGGGTGGCGCTGGCTGGAAACGTAACGATTCCCCAGCAGCAAGAAGTCCCCGAACCAGCAACTTTACTCGGTTTAGGTTCCATTGGCTTGGCTTTCTGGAGCGATCGCAAGCGCCGCGCAACGAATGCTTAATATGAGTTCAGCGGGTTGAGTCTAGTGCATCTATACAATTGAGACAGCGATCGCGATCTTAAAGAGAATGGAGCGCGATCGCTTTTTTAATCGGCACGCCGTTATACTTCACTATCGTCAAATAACTTATTTATAAAGTTATTTTTTATACAGATGTTTATCAGTGCAAAACATTAGGCACAAAAGCAATGCAAAGCCTGAAACTGTTTATGAACATGAGTTTGGTTATTGTAGGATAGTGAGAAAAAGTCAGCACTTTTATGTAGCTAGATAAAATCTGGTAAGATTTTACACAAATTTTTTCTATTTTTCACGGGATTTTCCCAATTACCCTCTATAAATGAAATTAAGAACACAAGACAACGCTCTTTCGAGAAAACGGTACATTGATGAAAAAGCAACTCACAACTCTAGTCGGCTCTTCTTTAGTTATTGCTGGTTCGCTCTCTCTCTCCACGACAGGCGCGAAAGCGGCAAATCTCACTTCATCAGTTCTCGAAGACTTCTCCAGTTGGAACACGAGCGGTCAAGCTTGTGATGCAGTTGGTTCGGGAATGACCGCTTACACTGATTGCATTGGTGCATTCTCAACCAAGAGTACCGCTAATGACGTTTTAGGTGATGGTCGGGGTAGCCTGTTCGATGCGCTGGGAACTGGCGTGTTTGGAGGCATTACCAATTGGGCATTTGGCGGCAAGCAAGATGCAGGCGCTAAAACCTCGGGTGCAACAGTCGATTACGGCTTCCAGTGGACGGAAAACAAAGAAGGTTCGGGAATCTGGAGCCTTACTAAAGCGGCTGAGAACCTTTATGCTGATGTCGTGATTAGTTTAAAAACAGCAACCTCTTGGAGTGCTTACTATATTCAAAAAGGTACGGCCCTCAGCGATTTTCAAAATCTGCTCTGGAATACTAGCGGGGTTGAGCTTGCGGGTAATAAAAAGAATGGCAAGGCACTTTCCCACGCTTCCATCTTCTTTGCCAACATCGAAACAAAAACGCCCGTCGTTACCAAACCCGTCGTTAATCCTACGCCCGTCGTTACCGAACCCGTCGTTAATCCCACGCCCGTCGCTACCGAACCCGTTGTTAACGAACCTGTGGTTAACACCGCACCTATTACTTTTATTTCCGAACCGATGGATGGAGTAGAGGTTCCTACGAATCCGGAGCCTGTCGGCCCGGTTGATATCCCCGAACCGAGTATGATGTTAGGATTAGGCGCGATCGGATATTTAATGGGTTTCTACCGCCGCAAGAAAAATAAAGGTTAACATCCTCTCAAAATCGTCTGAAAATTTGGTCTCTCGACTTCAATTAATCTTCAGCTTCTCAGCGTAGGGCGTGTTAGCGAAACTAACACACCCTATATGCTTAATTGCACGTTCCTGCTGGAAAGAAAGCTGGATTATTAGGAACTAGCGTCAATGTTCCGGTATTGCCACTGTGAGAATCGCGCTGAAATTGAGCAGTTCCGGGATTCAGATTTGCTAAGAGGTAAGCAGAGCCATTGACATCATCTGCTGTATTATTTTGTAACTGCAAGCAAATTGTCGAATTACTATCTGCCAAAGCGCCGAAACTTCCAGCATTAAAAGGTGCACCTGTTGTTGCACCGCCTCCCGTACCCGATAGCGTATTTCCTCGTACTCGCGCATCGATGCGCGACGTTCCCGAAAAAGCCGGTAAAAAATTGTCGGGGTTGGCAGCAATGCCAATTTTTGCATCCTTACTGTTTGCAATTGTATTAGAATCGACTGTTAGTTTTAAATTACCGTTAGAAACAGTAATAACACCAATTCCAAAGCCACCATTGCCCACATTTAGAGGTGGGGGACCTGGAGTTTTTGTAATACCATTCCCGTTTAAACCGCTATCAGAAATCGTATTATTTGTCAAGCTTAGCAGAGATTCAACAGCGCTATTATGCAAGAATAGAACGCCATCTCCGCCAGAATTAGCAATAATATTATTATTGATACTTCCGTTTAGAACGCCATTATTTTGTACTTCAAGTTCGATCGCAGAATTGCCAGAGTTGCGAATTGTATTATTGCTTAGGTTTAAGTTCATACGACTCGCGCCAATGGCTTCAAAATCTAGTCCATCGCCTGCTAAGTCGGTCACGCCATCAATTGTATTGCCCGTTATTGCAGCCGTTAAATTAGCGTTATTATTTAAATCGACACGAACGCCATCAACGGTAGAATTGGTCATCCGGCTGTTTGCGATCGTTAAATTCAGGTTTCCGGTAGTATTCTCTAAGAAAAAGGCTCGTTGTCCGGAATTGTTAATATTCAAGTTTTCTAGGTTAAGATTTCCCGATACTTCTTGTACGCGCACCGCATTTTGAGTGGTATTGGCAATCTCCAAGCCCGAAATATTGACAGTTCCGGTTGAATTTGTTAAAGCAATGCCATTAGTTCCCGAACCGAAGATACGGCTGCCGGAGTTTGCAGTAATCGTCACTGTACCTATAACTTTATCTAAAGTAATTCCATTTTCAGGAGCATTATTACCCGTAAGAATACTATTAGCAATACTTAAGTTTCCTAAGCTTTGAGCAATGACTAAAGCTGCATTATTGGCGGTGATGGTAGCATTCGACAAATTTGCCGTACCGGGATTGTTTTGGATGAAAACTTGGGCTTGCTTGTTATTGGCAATTTCCAAACCAGAAAGGTTAATCGTGCCGCTGGAATTGGTTAAAGCAATGCCGTTATTAACAGAACCATTAACGCGACTGCCGGAGTTAGCGGCAATGGTTGCCGTGCCGCTGACGTTATCCAACGTAATACCACTTGCGGGAGCATTATCGCCGATCAAGGTGGTGTTGGTAATGTTTAAACTGCCCAAGGTTGAGCCTTGAATCAACGCTGCATTGTTGGCGGTGATTGTGGCATTAGATAAATTTGCCGTACCGGGATTATTTTGGATAAAAACTTGTGCTTGCTTGTTATTGGCAATTTCCAAACCAGAGAAGTTAATTGTACCGCTGGAATTGGTTAAAGCAATGCCGTTATTAACAGAACTATTAACGTGACTGCCGGAGTTAGCGGCAATGGTTGCCGTACCGCTGACGCTATCCAACGTAATACCACTTGCGGGAGCATTATCGCCGATTAAGGTGGTGTTGGTAATGTTTAAATTGCCCAAGGTTGAGCCTTGAATTAATGCTGCATTGTTGGCGGTGATTGTGGCATTAGAAATATTAGCAGTTCCGGGATTATTTTGGATAAAAACTTGTGCTTGCTTGTTATTGGCAATTTCCAAACCAGAGAAGTTAATTGTACCGCTGGAATTGGTTAAAGCAATACCGTTATTAACAGAACTATTGACGCGACTGCCGGAGTTAGCGGTAATTGTTGCTGTGCCGCTGACATTCTCTAACGTAATGCCATTTGTAGGAGCATTATCGCCGATTAAGGTGGTGTTAGTAATGCTTAGATTGCCGAAAGTTGAGCCTTGCAACAAAGCGCTATGATTCGCGGTGACAGTTAAACCCGATAAGTTAATGCTGCCGGGACTATTTTGGAGAAGGATTGCCGCTTGAGTGTTATTTACGGTTATATTTGCGGAATTAATCGCAACGGTTCCGCTGACATTCGTACAACGAATTCCGCTACTGCTGGCATTGTTGACAGCAAGATTAACATTGCTTAAATTTAGGGTTGCAGTCCCGCTAATGTTGCTGCAAGAAATCCCGCTTTCGTTGGGGGCAGTAATGTTAATGTTAAGGTTGCGCGCGATCGCGGTTCCGTTTAAATTATCGATCGCTAGATTACGATTGAGGTTGAACCCGTCAATGAGACTACCGCTACCGAGGCGAACCGCGCTAGTTAGGGTGGGAATGTTACCGCTACCGGAAAGTGGGAGTTGCAAGCTTCCGGAGGGCGTGGGAATTTGTTGAATGGGTCCGGTGGAGAGCAGTTGCACGTTGTCTGCTACGGTTAAGTTACCGCCAAAGCTACTGCTTCCTTGAACGTAAACGATTTGGTTGCCGTCGGTGGGAATGCCGTTGAGGGCTGCTTCGATGCTACTGTAGGGAGTTTCGATTGTCCCGTTACCGTTGCTGTTGGCGCTGACATGGCGGAAAAACCAAGGCTGTCCGGTGGCGGGGTTGAGGGCGTTAGTGGTGCTGCTGGTGCTGCTGGTGCTGCTGGTAGTACGACGGGCGAGAGCAATGTTACTTTGCCGTTCGATGCTTTCGCTGAGGTAGGATGGAGTGCTGGGAGGATTGGGCGAACTGCCGCCCCAACTTGCGCCGATACTAAGGATAAGGTTTGTACCGAATTCGCGATCGCGCTGCACGGTTAACCCGATGTTAGTATTAGCAGTAGGACGCGCCACGATGCGACTGCGAAACCCGGCAAAAGTAGATATATTCTCGCCGCTATAGAGATAACCGCCGACATATCCGCGCAAGTCGCCGCCTTCCCAAGCTGCAAGTTTCCCGCCTACTTCTAAATCCGCGCCGGTGAGGGCAGAATCGGCAATGCGATCGCGCCGCGTGGTTTGCGATCGCGTAAACTGAAGATAATTCCCCACAAAGCGCCCATCGGTCGCTGTCGAACTCAGCACCGTCTCGCTTTCGGCAACCGTTGCCTCGGTTTTACCCACAGGAACATAAGCATTGAAGCGCACTTCCCAACCTGCCCCCTGTAAGTCTGCGCCCGCCCCCACTTGATGGAACGTATTGCGGCCATTGCTGCGAAGATCGTAACCCAAATACGTCCCCCAAACCCAATCACTCTCCAGCGTGCCGCGATATCCCAGCAGAAAATTACCGCCTAAACGTCCGTTTTGGGTTTCAACATTGAGGCGAGTTTCTGCAAAAGCAACATTCCTCCCCGGCGTTTGTAGAAAGGGAATCCAACCGTAAATGCTACCGAAACTGCTACCGTATCCCGCGCCCGAACCTGTGGTGAATTGTCCGCCGAGGCGCGGTGTTAGTCTGGGGGCGGCTTCGGTTTGCGCGATCGCGGCGACGGGGCATAATAAAGTTGAAACGGCAGTAATATACAGCAGCGATCGGGTTAAATGCTTCATACGAGCAATCGACGGATATAAGGACGGTTGCCGTTAGCGTACCCAGATTAGAAGTTTGCGCGATCGCGCTTTTTCAGTTTGCCTTCTACAATTAGAATTGAAAATAGTTTATTTGTACCGATCGCGATGGTTGCTCAACTCCCCCAAACCACAGCCTCTCCGATTGTCTACCCCGATGATGACGGCTTACCCATGTCCGACAACACGCTTCAGTTTGAATGGATTATGACGTTTTACTACAACCTCGATTGGTTGTTTGCCGATAATCCCGAAGTGTTTGTGGCTGGAAACTTACTGTGGTATCCCGTAGAAGGACAAGTGAAAACGCGCCAAGCGCCCGATATCATGGTTGTTTTTGGTGCAAGAAAAGGCTATCGGGGTTCCTACAAACAATGGCAAGAGAAAAATATTGCCCCTCAAGTCGTGTTTGAGATTCTCTCTCCCGGCAATACGCAAACAGAGATGAATCGAAAACTCATCTTCTATAACTTGCACGGGGTTGAAGAATATTATATTTACGACCCGCACAAAAACGAACTCAGTGGTTTATTGCGTCCCCAAGAGTCAGAAACAGGAGACAGACACCTTCAAGTCATCGAAGAAATGCAAGGGTGGACGAGTCTGCGTTTGGGGATTCGCTTTGAGTTAAGCGAGGAAACGTTGCAGGTGTATCGTCCTGACGGGCAGAGTTTTGCAACCTATCTCGAAGCCCAACAGCAACTCGAACAAGCCCAACGGTTAGCCGAAGCTGAAGCCCAACGTGCCGAACAAGCTGAAGCTGCTTTAGCCGCAGAACAACGCAAAGCCCAGCTTTTAGCTGAAAGGTTGCGGCAGATGGGGATTAATCCCGACGAACTTTAGGCGATTCCTCTCTGATGGGATTCAACACAATCGAAAATGGTAATCCCCTTTTTAAGAACTGTAGAGACGTTGTATACAACGTCTCTACAGTTTGAGGACTTCGCTGGCAAATCCGAACGTTATCAATTGTCAATTCTCAATGATTCAGCAAACCTTTCAACTTCTGAATTCCTCAACGTTGTCCACGATCGAATGGCACTCACTTAAGGCTGGTGGGCGCTGCCCACCCTACGAAATTATCTGTAGTACATTGACAAGCTTAAAATCGTGGGTAAGAGTTTATCGATCGCGCCGATGAGCAACCCCAACGCTAAGTATCGCATTAAACTGAGTCCCGAGCAACGCCA